>DATEOX010000219.1:0-26374 GCA_035273585.1 Thermoanaerobaculia bacterium | reverse complement strand
CCTCCCGACCCGCCCCAGGTCCGCATCGACGCCACCCTCCTCGCGCCCGATCGACTCCGACTCCGCTGGCCCGACCTCGGGCAGGAGCTGGAGCTGACCCGCCGCACGCCCGACCAGGTGCCAGCGTTCTTCCCCCGCCCGCCGGGCGAGCCGCCCTACGCCTACCGCCGCCCGCCCGTCATCGGCGACGGGTGGGCCACCGCCCGCGCCCGCGACATCGGCATGGACGAGGCCGCGCTCACCCGCCTCGTGCAGCGCCTCATCGACGCCGATCCCGCCGCCCGCCGCCCGGCGCTCATCCACTCCCTCCTCGTCGCCCGCCACGGCAAGCTCGTGCTCGAGGAGTACTTTTTCGGTCATGACCGCGACCAGCCGCACGACACCCGCTCGGCCGCCAAGACGTTCGCCTCGGTGATGATGGGCGCCGCCATTCTGCGCGGCACATCCATCACACCGGACACGCGCGTGTACGACCTCCTCGCCGCGAAAGGCCCGTTCGCCAACCCCGATCCGCGCAAGGCGCAGATCACCCTCGGACATCTCCTGACGCACACCTCCGGCCTCGCCTGCGACGACAACGACGAGCACTCGCCCGGCCTGGAGGACGCGATGCAGACGCAGCGCGCGCAGCCCGACTGGTGGAAGTTCACGCTCGACCTGCCGATGGCCCACGACCCCGGCACCCGCTACGCCTACTGCTCGGCAGGCCTGAACCTCGCCGGCGCCGTGCTCACCACCGCCACCGGCACCTGGCTCCCCGAGTACTTCGACCGCACCGTCGCCCGCCCGCTGCAGTTCGGCCCGTACTACTGGAACCTGATGCCGACCGGCGAGGGCTACCAGGGCGGCGGCGCCTTCCTTCGCCCCCGCGACCTGCTCAAGGTCGGCCAGGCCTGGCTCGATGGCGGCACCTGGCACGGCCGCCGGATCGCCGACAAGTCGTGGGTCGCCCTCTCCACGACGCCGCACGTGCACATCTCCCCCGCGACCACCGGCATCGATGCGGAGAACTTCGGCGAGTTCTACAACGAAGCAGACGACGGCTACGCCTGGCACCTCAGTCAACTGAAATCCGGCGACCGCACCTACCGCGAGTACGAAGCCAGCGGCAACGGCGGCCAGCTGGTGATGGTGGTGCCGGACCTCGACCTGGTGGTCGTCTTCACCGCCGGCAACTACGGCCAGGGCGGCATCTGGGGCCGCTTCCGCGATCAGGTGATGATGGGGGAGATCGTGCCGGCGATACGGCGCTAGGTGTCATCCTGAGCCGCGGAGACGGCGAAGGATCTCCCGGCAAGCACGAGGAGATCCTTCGCTTCGCTCAGGATGACACTACAACAGCTCGCGCAGCCGCGCATACCCGCTCCTGCTCACCGGCAGGCGGGTGCCGTCGCGCAGGATGGCCACGCGGCTGTCCTTCGCGTAGAGCTCCACCTTCTCCACGCGCTCGATGTTCAGCACGTATGAGCGGTGGATGCGCACGAAGCGGTCGGGCTCGAGCTCGCGGGCGAGGTCGCCGAGGTTTTGCTGCTTGCGGAGCTTCGCGCCGGCGGTGGCGATCAGCACCGCGTCGTCATCTGCCTCGATGTAGTCGATGCGGGCGACGGGGATGACCTGGATCGAGCCGTCCTCCTTCTTCAGCGCGATGCGCTGCAGCGGCTTGGCCCGCAGCGACGCGGCGAGGCCGGCCACCGGCGTCCGCTCGTGCCCGAGCTGTCGCTTCACCCGCTCCATCACCACCCGCAGCCGCTCCTCGGAGAACGGCTTGAGGAGATAGTCGAGCGCGTGCACCTCGAAGGCGCGCAGCGCGTACTCGTCGTGCGCCGTGACGAAGACCACGATGGGCGACCGGTCCAGCAACTCCAGCACCTCGAAGCCGTCCAGCTTCGGCATCTGGATGTCGAGCAGCAGGAGGTCGGGATCGTGCTCCGCCACCGCCTTCACCGCCTCGAAGCCGTTCGCGCACTCGGCCACCAGCTCGACGTCATCGTCCGCACCGAGGTACTCGCGGAGGAGGGCGCGTGCCGGCGGCTCATCATCGACGATGACGGTGCGGATCATCGCGGCAGCTCGATCTCGACGCGGAACCGTCCCTCCGCCTCGTCCGCCCGCAGCGCCGCCCGCCCCTCGGACACCGTCTGCAGGCGGCCACGCGCGTTCTGCAGGCCGATGCCTTCGCCGCGATGATCGACGCGGTCCGGATCGGCCGGGTTCTCGATGAGGATGCGCAGCATGCCGTCGCGCAGCGTCGCGTGGATGTCGATGGTTCCCCCTTCGACGACGGACGCGACGCCGTGCCGCACCGCATTCTCCACCAGCGGCTGGAGCAGCAGCGGTGGCACGGAGCATTGCGCCGCCGCCTCGTCGACCGCGATGCGGATGTCCAGCCGGTCGCCGAAGCGCACCTTCTCGATGGCCAGGTAGCGCGTCACCAGGTCGATCTCCTCGGCCAGGGTGATCCGTTCCTGCGCGCCGAGGCGGAGGATGAGGCGGAAGAAGTCGGCCAGGTGCTGGGCCATGTCCCGCGCGTCGAGCGGCCGCGAGCCGCACAGCGACGCGACGGCGTTCAGGCTGTTGAACAGAAAGTGCGGATCGACCTGCGCCTTGAACGCGCGCAGCTCCGCCTCGCGGGCCAGCACGCGGTAGCGCAGCGCCGCCGCCTCCGCCTCGCGCGAGACCTCGAGCTCCAGCACGAGGTACTGCACGAGCACCGTGGCCAGATAGAGAAGGATGCCCAGGCCGAAGAGGAGGGTGAAGTCGGCATGGACCGGCTGCCGGAGCATCGTCACCCACGAGCGCCAGGTGAGGACCCACAGGCCGCTCGCCGCGACCGCGGAGCCGAGGACCGCCGCGGCGATGGAGGCGCGGCTCGACGAGGCGATCGGCATGGCCCGGCAGAGGAAGCGCGAGGCGAGGCCGATGAAGCCCAGCAACAGCGACGGCGGCAGAGCAGCGATCACCGCTACGCTCGCCGGCGTCCCGCGCGTCCAGAGCAGGAACGAGGAGCTGGCCAGCGCCGCGGCGGCCACCGCCCCGATGGCGTACAGCGCGAGCTCGCCGCGCTTCACCGCGTCACCACTTTCGGGTTGCGCACTTCGATGCCTCCCATGATCGCGCTTCCGCGGACGATGAGGCGCGGCCCGTCGACGACGGGCTCGGTGCGGTTGCTCATCCCTCCGAGGAGCGCCGTGACGTGCACCTCCGTCCGCCAAGTGCGCGGGACGATGATCTCGATGCCGCCCCAGAACGAGAGCGCATCGATGACCGCCTCGCCCTCGAGCCTCGCATTCGTCAGGTCGATCTCGCAGCCGCCCATCACCGCCACGGCATCGCCGCCGACGAAGTTCTCCGCGGCGATCGTCCGGCCGCTGCCGCCCATCCAGGCGAAGGCGCGGAAGGCGCCGCTGCCGCTCGCGTCCTTCGCCGCCGGCCGCAGCGCCTGCGCGACGAGGGTGATGCCGCCGGCGCTGATCAGCAGCGGCCAGAGGGCGAGGATCTCGCCGATGCGGATGTGCGGTACGAACGGCAGCGGCGGCAGGAACGCGAGGCCGAGAACGATGTACACCGCCGCGGCGATCCACCGCCGCTGCGGCAGGTGGGCAATGCCGATGGCGATCAGGAACAGCGGCCACCAGGGGAAGTAGTCGTGCGCGTCGATGCGCCCCAGGTGGTCGAGCCAGAAGAGCACGCCGACGGCGAGGATGGCCAGGCCGCCGACCAGCCGTGCCCAGGGGTTGTCGCGCTGCCGCTTACCCGTCATGGCGCACCCGGAACCCTTCGAAGAACGCCCGCAGCACGGTTACCACGCCGAGGGCGATGAGCAGCAGCGGCCACGACGAGCCGAAGGTCAGGCCGTAGACATGCAGCACCGCCGCCTGGCACCAGAGGCCGACCACCAGCAGCCATGCACCGCCCCACGGCTGCTTGCCGGCGATGAGGCGCGAGGCGCCCATGGCGATGAGGAACATGGGCCAGAAGCGACTGAGGTCCGCAATGTCGAAGCGGTCAGCGAGGAACAGCACGCCGGCCGCGATCAGCGCCACGCCCCAGAACAGCCCGTTCGGATCGATGCGCCGCCTCATGACGTCTTCACCTCCATGCCGGCCATCAGCACCATGCCGTTGATCACCAGCCGCCGGCCGCCCTTCGCCGCGCCGGTCTTCATTTCCACGCCGCCCATGATCGGGATGACGTCGCCGACGACCTCCCATCCCGGCGGTACGCGTAGCTCGACGCCGCCCCAGAGCGCCAGCACCTCGATCCGCACGTCCTCCGATGCCGTGTCGCTGTCCTGCAGCTCGATCTCCGCGCCGCCCATGCAGGCCACGATGCGCCGGCCATGCAGCTCCGCCGGCGCGACGGTCAGCTTGCGCGTGGTGAGCACGGCCCAGACGCTGTCGCCTCCGCCGTCCCCGAGCGGCGAGAGACCGAGCGCGCGGAGTACGATCACCAAGCCGACGCCAATCAGGATCACCGGCCAGAGGTCGAAGATCGAGAAGCGGATCCAGCGCGCGTTGAGGGCGAGCAGCAACGCGCCGATGGTCGTGGCGATGACCGCCACGCCGCGGCTCTCCCGCCACAGCAGCACGCCGATGGCGATGAGCGCGAGGGGCCAGTAGCGCAGCAGGCGGCCGGCGTCCGGCACGCCGAGGTTGTCCAGCGTGAGCAGCACGCCGAGGAGGGTGAAGAAGATGCCGACCACGAGCTTGACCCTGCTCACCAGCGCCGGCATTCCGTTCGTCAGTTGCGTTTCCATCCGATGTTCCTCCGACGGTCGCAAGGTACGGCGCGGGCGGCGGCGCGTCTCGCGCCTGCCGGTGAACGGTGGTGGGCGGGCGGTGAATACCGGTTTCCCCGGCCGATGCTGCCGTGTCCAATCACCGAATGCGAATCAGACTGCTGCTTGCTGTTCTCCTGCTGCCGCTCGCGTTGCATGCGGACGAGTACGACCGGGAGCGCGTCCGCGCCGAGGGCTTCGTCGCCTCGAAGCAGGCATCCCTCGGACTGGACTGGAAGAACACGGTACGCGCGGTGGAGGACGGCAACCGGGCCATGCCCCGCACCATCTACTTCGATCAGTTCTACGGCGGCGTGCGGGTGGACTGGGGCCTGCTGATCGTCAGCTTCGACGAGCGCGACGAGCCGGAGGTGACCGACAAGCTGGTGAAGGACATCGATCTCGATCCGAAGCCGCGGATCACGGCGACGAAGGCGAAGAGCATCGCCGCCGCGGTCCTGACGCCGATCAAACCCGACGAGCCCGAGCTCCTCATCGTCCCGGCCGGCACACTGACGCGGTTTCGGCGGACTGATGACAAGGGTCCGTTGCCCGAGCGCGATACGCTGACCTGGCGCGTCCCCCTCCACTACGGCCCGTTCCGATGGGAAGTGTTCGTGGATGCACACTCCGGCGCAGTGGTCTTTCATCAAAAGACGCAGATGTGCGGCGGTCCGCCCTGAGCGGTTCAGCGCCGCGGCGTTTTCAGGCCCGTCCGCAGCTTGTTCGCTACTTCCCTCTTTACTCGTGCCGCTACCTCGTGCTGTGCGATGAATGCGCGCACCGCCTGCGGATCGGCCTTGCTCAGCTCGCGCAAGGCCCAGGACAGTGCCTTGACCACCATGTCGTCACGGTCGTCCGCAAGGGCCTTGCAGATTTCGACCGTGCGCTCGGTGTTGTGAGGCGCGACCGGCTTCCGGTTCAGTGTGACGGTGCTCGCCAGCGCCGCTCTTCGCCACCAGCGGTCTTTCGATCCGGCCCACTTCGCGACGAGCGCATCGGAGATCTGCCCCCGCTTCCACGCCGGGCCGCCGATGTACATGGCGAAGGTGTCGACATCCGCCCACGATGCCAGCCCTTTGCCGAGCTCCATCACGCGCCGCTCATCCAGCTTGTCTGCCGCGTCGCGGTGGAAATGCACGAGCTCACAGGCGACGAAGCGGGCGTCCGCGATCGAACGTCGTGCGAGGTCCAAAACCGCGTCGCCATCGAGCTCGCGGACTGCCAGCGACCACCGCTTGCGGATCTCGCGCAGCTCGGGCACCGTCCCGCCGCTTGCACCTCCGCGAGGATCTCCTCGGCCAGGCTCACCCGGTATACACCGTCCCCTCCTCGACGAAGCAGAGCGGATTCTTCCACGGATCGACGGCGTAGAACGATCGCTCCCCCCACGGCCGCACGACGATCCCCCCGCCCGGCGCGTCGTGCACGCTCTCCTGCGAGAGGCATCCCAGCTCCCTGGCCCGCTCGAACGCCGGCTCGAGCTCGCGCAGCGTGAAGTACAGCGCCTTGGCCGCCGGATGCGGACTCTCCACGGCGATCACCGAAAGGTTGACCGGTCCGCAGTCGAAGTAGCAGCGCGCGCCCGGCTGCCTCCGCCCCTGCACGCCCAGCAACCTGCTGTAGAAATCGATCGCTCTTTCGAGGTCGCCCACCTCCACGTTGAGTCTGAAGAACTGGGGAATGTCGTCGTTTTTCATCTGTCGCTCCTTCAAGGTTCCCTGAAAAAAGTGGCCAGCCAGTCGTTGACCAGAGCCAGCCGCTTCCGGTTGATCCGATAGACCCGCATCCGCCCCTGCTTCTCGTGCTCGAGCAACCCCGCCGCTTCCAATACCTGCAGATGCCGGGTCGTCGTCTGCCAGGCATGGGCGAACATCGCCGCGATGGCCCCCGCCGTCATCCCCCCGCCCGCGAAATAGACCGCCAGCAACACCCGCCGCCGCGCCGGATGGGCCAGCGCCGAGAAGACGGCCTCGTATGCGTCGAGCCGCGCCTTCGTCTCGCGCTTCGGCACGGCCCATATTCAGCCACGAGGCTGAATGTTCGTCAAGAGAAATTCAGCGAGGAGGCTGAATGTCGTGTCAAGCTGCGCGACGGAGCGGCAGCGCGGTCTGCCACTGCAGCGGCGAGATGGCCTCGGCCGGCGCGAGCTCGATGTGCAGCACGCGGCGGTGCTCCGGCGCGACGGCCGGCGACGACGAGTGCACCAGGAGCGGCCGCATGAGGAGCATCGCCCCGCGCGGCACGTACAGCTCCGTCGCGGCGCTGCCGGCCACGAGCCGGGCGATCTCCGCTTCGCTCAGCTTGCCCGAGCGATGGCTCCCCGGGATCACGCGCACCGGCCCGTTCTCCGCGCCGCATTCATCGAGGTGCACCCGCACGGCGAGCATCTGCGCCAGCACCTCGGCCGGCGGCTCGACGTGCGGACAGCCCGCCTTCGTGCTCCACGGCCCGTATCCGGCGATGTTCAGCCGCTCCTTGACCGCCACCGCCCGGTCCTGGTGCCACTGCACGCGCCAGTTCGCCGCGGGCGTCTTGTCGAAGAGCGTCGCCTTGACCGCCACCAGGTCGCGTCCGATCACCGACCAGAGGTACTTGCCGAAGCGCTCGTGCAGCAGGAGCCGGACGACGGTGGGGTGGGTGATCAGGTTCCGCACGCCGCCCCGGCCGGCGCCGAGGACGGGCGGGAGGGAGGCGGCGATGTGCTCGCATTGGGCGGCGGCCAGCACCATGTCCGCCAGCGCATATCCATCGCCCTCGAGGTCATCCATCCGGCGCATCGTACCCCGGGCCGGCCGGGTCGCTCTCGTAATGGACATCCGCGTCGTAGCGCTTTTGCCAGGGCGGCCACCCTTCGACCGTCTGTTCCGCCTCTTCCAACACACCCCAGAGATCGACCGGCTCCGAACCTTCATCAGCCATGCGAGCGGGAATCCTTTCGCGGGAACTACTCCGCGAATTATCCCCGATCTGCTTCGGCCTCGATGAACTTCTTCAATTGGTAGAGTACTTTGGCTTCGAGATCGAGGTAGCTGAGCGGCAGCATCTGCACCCGCGGCAGCGACGCCTTCGCATCCCAGCGGATCCGCTCTCCGCGGCCCTTGCTCTTCCGATCGCGCGCGATTCCAGCCCGTGTAGTGATGGAGAACAGCTCGGCGAACCGGTGCGGAGCGATCCCGGCGAACGGCTCGAAGCGCACCGCGTGCGTCTCCGTGCAGTCCGCGCGGCCGCAATGCGGCGCCGCGACGTCGTCCGGTCCGGCGATCGCGTCGCGGTGCAGCTCCAGCGCGCGGCTCTTCGGATACGGCTCGATGTAGACCACGCGTGCGATGCCCGCCGTGACGATGAGCCGCGCGCATTCGTGGCAGGGGAACGTCGTCGTGTACATCGTCGCGCCGCGCACGCTCGCCCCGATGCGCGCCGCCGCGAGCACCGCCTCCATCTCCGCGTGCGCCGTCCGCCCGAACTCGATCAGGCTCGTCACGCGCGAGCCGCGGAACGCCGCGCGCGCCCGCTCCAGCTCCGGCTTCGCATCATCCTTCAGCCAGCCCGCCTCCTTGGCGATGTCGAGGATTTCCTCGATCATCTGGTCGGCGTGCACGTTGACCGAGTCGCGCTCCGCGTGGATGTCCCGCCGGTCGTAATGCTCGCCCGCGCGATACAGACCGCCGCCGCCTTTCGGCACGTCGTTCCAGCCGATGCCCAGCACCTCGAGCGCCGGCGACACCAGCACCGCGCCGACCTGCCGCCCCAGCGCTCCCGATCCGAGCGAGGCCGCATAGGCCTGATGGAGGAAGTGCTCGTCGGCCCGCGGCGTCTCTCCGAGATCGCCGAGGATGAGGCGGACGAAGCGGTGGATGGGATCGAAGGAGGAGGTGGGGGAGACGAAGAGGTCGCAGAGCTGGAAGACGTCGCGCAGCCGCTGGCCGTACGGATCCGACTCCTCATCTTCTTCGCGCGCTGCCAGCGCTTCGGCCGCCGCGGTGTAGGCGGCGAAGTTGCGCGACGCGGCAGTCTCGCCGTGCGAGCGCGCGATGCGCCGGGCCAGCGAGTCGATGCGCGCCGGACGTGCGACGTTGACGCCGATCAGGAAGAACCCCGGACCGTACACGCGCCGCAGGAGCTGCACTTCCTCCGGCCGTTTCAGCGAGCGGATGATGTACGCCCGTCGCGCGGGCGTCCCGCCCGCCCGCGCCCGCCACCCCCGCACCTCGGCGATGGCCAGCGCCGCGGCGGCGGCCGGATTCGCGCAGAGCCGGCGCAGCGCGTTGCCGGCGTCCATCAGCGAGGCGATGCGCGCCTCCTCGGGCCCGTCGACCGCCCGGCCGACGCAGAGCCGCGAGGCGAGATCGCGAATGAGGCGGCCCACTCCCACCTCCTCGACGGCAGAATAGTCGCATTGACGAAGGGCATCGCCGAGGGTGCGGCTCACTTCCTGGAGCTCGGAACCGACGGGACCAGCGAGGGCGAAGACGAGCTCCAGATCCCGTTCGGCGGCGTCTTCATGAGGGATTGTCATGGCGATCCTGATGGTTGACGCAGGGTAGCAGAAGGAGTAAAAAGGACAAACAAGGAGCACGAAAAAATGGGCGCGACGACGGAGAGGTGTCCCTGGTGCGGGAGCCTCATCAGCCACAAGAAGTTCATCGAGATCGAGGCTCGCCTGGAGAAGGAGCTGGCCAAGCGGTTCGCCGCGCAACAGCAGAGCCTGGCCAAGGAGCGGCAGGCCCTCGACGCCGAGCGGGCGAAGATCAAGAAGGAAGTGGAGGCGGCGAAGGCCAAGGAGATCGCCGACGTCCGCGCCATCCTCCAGAAGGACCGCGACGAAGCGCTCCTCAAGCGCGACGCCCAGTTCGCCCGCGAGCGCGAGGCCTGGCAGAAGAAGATCTCGGACATGAGCCGCCGCCTGGAGAAGAAGGCCGCGGTGGAGCTCGCCGACGGCGTCGATCTCGACCTCTTCGATGAGTTGCGCGCCGCGTTTCCCGACGACCACGTGGCGCGCGTCGCGAAGGGGAAGGCGGGCGGGACGCTGCTCCACGACGTCCGCTATCGCGGCAAGTCGGTGGGCAAGATCCTGATCGACGGCCGCCCGCGCAACGCCTGGCAGCACTCCTTCGTGTCGAAGCTCCGCCAGGACCAGACGGAAGTCGCCGCCGACCACGCCATCCTCGCCACCGCCGTCTTCCCCGCCGGCAAGCGCGAGCTCTTCGTCGAGTCGGGCGTGATCGTGGTCGCCCCCGCCCGCGTGACGGTCATCATGGACATGTTGCGCAAGGCGCTCATCGCCATGTACGCGGCGAAGGTGGGCGAGGCGGAGCGCACCGACAAACTCGGCCGCCTCTTCAAGTTCATCACCTCGCCGGCGTTCAAGCGCAAGCTCGCCGAGGCCGAAGCGCTGACTGCAGAGGCGCTGGCCATCGATGTGGAAGAGAAGCGGGTGCACGACAACGTGTGGAAGAAGCGCGGCGCCGTCATGAGCCGCATCAAGCATGTCCTGCGCGACATCGATGTGAATGTCGCCGCGATCGTGGAAGCGAAGGAGGACGAGCCGTCGGACATGGGCCTGCTCGCGCTCCGCTCACCGTCCTCGAGGGTGCACTGATGACGACCAACGCCGACCATCCCTGGCAGGAGCGCCGCCTCGGGCGCACGATTCTCCGTACCTACCGCGACACGCGCAGCCTCGATGACGTCCTTCCCAACGACCGCCAGCCGCGCCTCGGGCCGAAGGAGGACCTCGAGTTGCAGCGCCAGATCGAGGCCAACGAGGGGATCTTCGAGCCGCTGCTGGTCGAACCGCATCCCGACCTCGGCGGCAAGTTCCGCATCATCGACGGCGACCGCCGCTGGACGAACTCGAAAGTCCTGGTCGAGGTCCACCGCAAGGAGCAGTACCGCGAGCTGCCGCTGGAGATCACCGACCGCACGCTGACCGATGACGAGCGCCTCCGCGTCTGGATCTACATTCACCGCCAGCGCAAGGAATGGGACGCGAAGGAGAAGGAGATGGTCGCCTACGGCTTGGTCGACATCGTCGGCCGGGCCAGCGCCGCGAACATCCTCGGCGTCACGGTCCGCGAGCTGGACAAGCTGGTCGACATCTACGAGCTCTCCAACAAGCTGACCAACCTGCCCGAGCCCGGCGCCTCCATCACCTGGGCCCGCGAGATCAAGAACATCAACAAGACTCTGCTCACGCCGACGGTCCTCGACAAGATCGTGCAGAAGGTCAACGACAACGAGATCACGAACTCGAAGGACATCCGCAAGCTCCGCGGCGTCCTGCGCGACCCGGTGGCAAAGACGAAGTTCCTCCGCGGCGATTCAATCGAGTCGGTGCTCGGCTCCGTCCCCACCGCCGCCCCCCCCAAGCTCACCGGCCTGGCGGGCGAGATCGAGGGGCTGACGCAGGCGCTCAAGCGCCACTCCTGGACGACGCTCGTGGAGAACCGCGGCGACGCGCAACTGCTGCAGCGCGTGGAGGAGGCGGAAAAGTTGCTCCGGGAGCTGAAGAGGGCGCTGGCGGAGGACGCCGCGGTCAGCCACTGACCTCACTCAGTCACAAGTACGACAGCCACTTCGATCCGCTCTTCGCCCGCACGCCGGCATACCAGCGGCAGGGAAAATACAAGGCGATGACGCAGAGGGCGAAGACGAGGTAGAGCAGCGGCAGGCTCCACATGTAGCCGGGCGGCAGCGGCGGCGGATCGACCGGGTGATTGCCGAAGAGCCAGGAGTCGACGCGCCCTTCCCGCACAATGGACACGATGCACGCCGCGGCGTGGATCAGCGGGATGTGCAGCAGGTAGTAGAACATCGGCACGCGGCCGAACGTCGTCAGGATGCCGGCGGCGCGTCCGCGCCACTTCTCCGCGGCCGCGAGCAGCAGGAACATCGGGCCGAGCGTCATCAGCAGGAAGAGCAGCGAGGCCGGATACTTCGTCGTGTTGAGGAAGCGCAGGAGCGACGGCGCGTCGCGCCAGTGACGCGGGTCGCCGTAGACGTCGAGCGCGCGCAGCACGACGAACAGCAGGGTCAGCGCCGCGCCGAGGCGCAGCGCGAAGCGGCGCCGCGCGTCCGGCGGGCGCTCCATCACCGCGCCGAACGCGTAGCCGGCCATCATCACGCCGGCCCACGGAATCAGCACGTACAGGATGAACAGCGGCCCGATGCCGCCGCCCATGTAGAGGATCTTCAGCAGCGGGTTGGGATCGGCCGGCATCGCGTCGCGGAAGAAATCAGTCGCATTGTGCAGGGCGATCGTGGCGATGCCGATGGCCGCGACCGCGCTCCGGGGCAGATGGACCGCCGCGGCCAGGACGATCATCGACCAGCCGATGACCCAGATCACGCCGGCGAGCATGTAGTGGCGGAAGTCGAAGTTGAACGTCCAGGAGACCCGGATGACCGTCAGTTCGAGGACGAGCAGCCAGAGGCCGCGCGTCAGGAGAAAGCGGGAGAGCGCGCCGCGGCTGGGGAGACGGCGGCCGTGGAGGTACGCCGCCGTGCCGGCCAGAAACACGAACGCCGGCGCGACGAAATGCGTGATCCAGCGCGTGAAGAAAACGCCCGGCGCCTGCCCTCCCGCCGGCACGCCCGCGTACACGCGGACATGGTCGATGGCCATGAGGATCATGACCACGCCGCGCACGACGTCGAGCGAGGCGATGCGCTCCCTGCTCATGGAGCCGTAGTGTGACGCGGCGGCGGGCGGGTTGCCAAGGTCGCTGCTCAACCAGCCGCGCAGCGATTGGCGCGGCAATGACACCTCATCCGCGGGACGGCAATCGCGGCGGCGTACTGGTCGTGATCGGAGATGCGTCACTAGAATACGCGGGTGACCGAAGCCCTCCCGCCTCTGCTCGACCGGTATCGAGTGCAGTCGCTCATCGGCGCTGGCGGGATGGGTGAGGTCTACTTGGCCAGCGACGACAGGCTCGGGCGGCGCGTGGCCATCAAGATCCTGCCCGAGGCGGTGAGCCGCGACGAAGAGGCCAAGCTGCGCATGCTGCGCGAGGCGCGCGCCGCGGCGGCGCTCGATCATCCCAACGTTTGCACGATCTACGAGGTCGGCGAGCACGAGGGGCGCCCGTACATCGTCATGCAGTTCATCGAAGGGGAGACGCTTTACGACCGCATGCGTCAGGGCCGCATGTCGCCGTCGGAAGTGCTCGACGTGGCGGCGCAGGTAGCCGCGGCGCTGGACGAGGCGCACAGCCACGGCATCATCCACCGCGACGTCAAGCCGATGAACATCATGATCGCCTCGCGGGGCGGCGTGAAAGTGCTGGACTTCGGCCTGGCGAAGTTCACCGCCGCGCGCGAGCACTCCACGACCGACCATCTCGAGTCGCGCGCCGGCGTCATCACCGGCACCGCGCCGTACATGTCGCCCGAACAGTTGCGCGGCGCGCCGGTCGACGCGCGCACCGACATCTTCAGCTTCGGCGTCGTGCTCTACGAGATGGTCACCGGCCGCCGGCCGTTCGAGCGCGACGGCACCGTGGCCACGATCACGGCCATCCTCTTCGAGGAGGCCGACCCCATCGACGAGCCGGGCTTCTCGGCGTTCCTGCCGATCATCCGCCGCGCGCTGGCCAAGGAGCCCTCCAGGCGATACGCAACCGCGGCGATGATGCTCGAGGCCTTGCAGCAAGTGAAGGCGCGGCCGCGCTCGTCGCCGCGGCGCGCGCGCAGCGCGGAGCTGGAAGTGACGCAGAGAGACGTCCCGCGCCAGGTCTCCCGCAGCGGTCGCATCGAGTCGCTGGCCGTACTGCCGTCGATCACCGGCAAGCTCGAGCCTAGTCTCGAGTATCTCGTGTACGGCCTGAGCGAAGGAATCGTGAACGCGCTCGCGCACGTGAAGAAGCTGCGCGTGATCGCGCCCGGCACCGCCTCGCAGTACGCCGGCACGGAGCCCGACCCGCGGGACGCCGGCCGGGATCTCAACGTCGCGGCGGTGGTGGTCGTCCGCGCGCGCGTCGAGGACGACCTGCTGCACGCGGACGTCGACCTGGTCGGCACGGCGGACGGCGCGCTGCTGTGGTCCTCGCGCTACACACGCCCGATCCGCGAGATCGCCGCGCTCTCGGAAGCGATCGCCGACGACATCGGCGAGCGGGTGCGCGGCAGTGGGTCCGCGCCGCGGCGGCCGGTGAAGAAAAGGCGCGCCATCGACGCCGAGGCCGAGCAGCTCCACCTCAAAGGGCGCTTTCAGTGGATCAAGCGGCATCCCGAGGCCGTCAAGCAGGCCATGACGCTGTTCCAGCAGGCCGTCGAGCGCGATCCGTCGTTCGCCCTGCCGTACGCCGGGCTCGCCGACTGCTTCGTCATGCTCGGTTTCATGCAGGCGCTGCCGGCGCGCGAGATCCTGCCGAAGGTCAAGGCGGCCGCGCGGCGGGCCATCGAGCTCGACCCGCTTCTCGCCGATCCGCACGCCACCTTGGGCTACGCCGCCGGCCTATTCGAATGGGACCTCGAGACCGGGCAGCGCGAGCTCGAGGAAGCCATGCGCCTCAACCCCAACTACCCGTGGGCGCCGCATTGGCTCGGCATCCTCATGTGCAGCCGCGGGCACGTCACCCGCGCGCTCGAGCTGCTCGACGTCTCGAAGGATCTCGACCCGCTCTCGCCCATCATCAACGTCGGCGCCGGCATCCCCCTGCACATCGCCGGCCGCTACGACGACGCGGTGAACTGCTATCGCGCCGTGCTCGAGACCGACCCGAACATGGCCTCGGGCCAGTACTACCTCGGACTGTCGCTGGAGATGCGCGGCGACTACGAGGAATCGGTCCGTGCGATCGAGCGCGCCATCGGGATCGCCGGGCCGGCGCCGCTGTTTCTCGGCGGACTGGCGCACGTGCTCGCGCGCTCCGGACGCCCGGACGATGCCGAACGCGTGCTCGAGCAACTGCGCGCCATGGCCAGGCAGCGCTACGTCTCGCCCCACAGCCTCGCCGTGGCCCACGCCGGCCTCGATCACGCCGACGACGCTCTGGCCGCGCTCGAGCAAAGCCTCGAGGAGCACAACGCCTGGATGTGCTTCGTCCCCGTCGATCCCCGCTTCGACGCCCTGCGGCGCGACCTGCGCTTCGCGCCCCTCCTGGCACGCTACGGCATGCCGCCGAAGTTCGACATCGACTAGCCGCTCCACCCTCGCGGCCCTTGCATTCCACACATGTCGCGATGTGGTGTTGTACTCGTGCGCAACACCGCAACAGGCGGACGTGGTGGTGATGGAGCGCCACCCGATCCGCTCGGGTCGGCAGGTGCTTCGTTTCGTGACCGCGACGAAGCCGACGTATGCCGGCGTCGATCCTTACAACTTCTATGTCGACCGGGAGTCGGCGGATAACGTGGTGGGGGTGAGGTGAGGGGCCGTGGTCGTTACGGCAGCACGATCCGCACGCGCAGGCCACCGCGCGGCGCGGTGTCGAGCGTCAGCGACCCACCATACAGATCGACGAGGTCGTTGACGATCGCCAGCCCGAGGCCGGAGCCGGGGGATGCTTCGTCGGCGCGGACGCCACGTTGGAGAACGCGCTCGCGGATCGCGGCGTCGATGCCGGGACCGTCGTCGTCGACCACGATGGCCACGCCGGCAGGCGTGCTCGATGCCGAGATCGTCACCGCGGAGCGCGCCCACTTGCAGGCGTTGTCGAGGATGTTCCCCAGCATCTCCTCGAGATCCTCGGTCTCGCACCGCAGCGTGCACGACTCGGGGATGTCCATCGCGAAGTCGTGTCCTTTTTCGGCGTAGAGACGGCCCATCGTGCGGACGAGCCGCTCCGCGATCGGGCGGAGCTCCACATGGGCGCCGTACGGAGCGCCGGAGCCGGAGGCGCCGGCGCGCGCGAGGTGGACCTCGACCTGGCGCCGCATCCGCTCGACCTGCTCTGCGATCGTGGCGGCGTCCAGTCGCTCCGCCTCCTGCGCCACGATGGCCAGCGGCGTCTTCAGTCCATGCGCGAGATCGCCGGCCGTCGCCAGCGCGCGGCGGACGACACGCTCGCGATGATCCAGGAGAGCGTTCATGTCGCGGACGAGCGGCTCGAGCTCCGCGAGACCGCCGCCTTCCAGTCGTTTCCCCTCCCCCGAGCGCAGCGACGCGACGCCGTTCCGTACCGCGTCGACCTTGCGCAGAGCGCTCCCGACCAGCAGCAGCCCGGTCAGCACGAAGAGAATTCCGGTCAGCGAGAACAGAAACAACCTGTCGTTCGGCAGGCCGGGCATGGCCGCCGCCACCGCCCTGACCACGACGTGATTCAGCAGAACGAAAAGACCGATGCTCCACAGCAGCGCCCCCGCCACGATCCGTCCCCGCAGCGAACGGAGGATCACCCGAAACGCGCGCCGGATCATGGATCGCCCATTCGGTATCCGAGCCCGCGGACAGTCTCGATCGAGGAGGCGCCGAGCTTGCGGCGCAGCCGCCCGATGAACACTTCCACCGTATTCGAGTCGCGCTCGAAGTTTTGCGCGTAAATGTGCTCGGTGAGCTCGATCTGCGAAACGACCCGGTCGCGGTGGTGCATCAGATAGGAGAGGACGCGGTACTCGTGACTGGTCAGCCGGACCGGAGCGCCGTCCTGCGTCACCTTCGCCGTGCGAGGATCGAGCGTCAGCGCGCCATGCCGCAGCTCGGTCTGGAACTGGCCGGCGGCACGCCGGATCAACGCCCGCACGCGCGCCATCACCTCTTCGATCTGGAACGGCTTCACCACGTAGTCGTCGGCGCCGGAGTCGATCGCCAGGACCTTCTCGTGCCACGAGCCGCGCGCGGTCAGGACGAGGATCGGCACCGCGTTCGACGCGGAGCGGCACCGCTTCAGGACCGTGACGCCGTCGATCTTCGGCAGCCCCAGGTCGAGGATCGCCGCATCGTAATTCTCGGCATGCAGGAGGAGCTCCGCGCGCTCGCCGTCGAAGGCCAGATCGACCGCATATCCCGACGATTCGAAGGAAGCAGCCAGGCTGCGGGCCAGGCGTTCCTCATCCTCCACGATGAGCAGTCGCATGTTCGGTGAGCCTCGCCGGTCATTGCTGAACGGTAGCTGAACGGGCCGTTCGGACGTCGTTCAGCCGGGCCGTCGCAGGATATCGCATCGTTCGAGGAGGACTCATGCTTCTGCCCATCCACATCGCAGCCGGCGGGCTGGCGATCATTCTCGGTTTCATCGCTCTTTCGGTGAAGAAGGGCGGCACCATCCACCGCCGCAGCGGACTGCTGTTCGTCTACGCCATGCTCGTCATGGGAACCACCGCCTCGATCCTTGAGCTTCTCCGGGGTGCCGCGGCCACGAACGTGGTGGCCGCGATCCTGTCGCTCTACTTCGTCGGCACGGCGCTGACGACCGTTCGCCCGCCGTCGCGATGGACCCGCGTGATCAACGGAGCCGCGCTGACGGTCGCGCTCGGACTCGCTTCGGTTTCGATCGTGGGCGGCGTCAGGGCGGTCGACAGCCCGGGCCTTTCCCCCGGCGGCGTCCCGTTTCGCACGATCGGTGTGATGTCCTTCATCCTCGCCACGGTCCTGCTGCTGGCGGCGGCGGGCGATGTGCGCATCATGCGATCCGGCATGGCGCGCGGCGCGGCGCGCCTGCGGCGGCATCTGTGGCGGATGTGCTTCGCGCTGTTCATCGCCGCCGGATCGTTCTTCTCGATCCGCGAGCGCGTGGCAAAAGTCCTTCCTGAGCCCTTCACGACAGGGCGGATGCGCGCGCTGCCGATCCTCCTGATCTTCGGCGCGATGTTCTATTGGCTCTGGAAGGTCCGCGGCCGCCGCACGTTGCCCGTGCTGGAGACGACACCACGATGAAGCACAACCTCGCCTTGACTGTCACGTCTCTGCTCTCGATCGTTCTCTTCACCTTGCATCTGACGGACGACATCGTCCGAGGAATTGAGCCAGGGACGCTTTCAAACCTCGTTGGAGTACTCATTCTGGTCGTCTGGCTGTACGGAACGCTGGTGCTCGCCGGTCGGCGGTCGGGTCATGTCATCCTCCTCCTCGGGTCGCTTCTTGGGTCGGGTGTTCCGATCCTCCATTTCAGAGGGGCGGGCGTCGCCCGTATCGCGAAGTCGAGCGGCGGCTTCCTCTTCATCTGGACACTCCTCGCGCTGGGCGTCACCGCGCTGTTCTCTCTCATCCTCTGTGTGCGCGGACTGTGGAGCCTGCGACGGACGGCATCGGCGTCGAATGAGGGTGCGAATCGAAACGTGGCGGTGTAGCGTACGTGCATGAAATCGCTCCTCGCCGCTCCGCTCCTGCTGCTCGCGGCTTGTCAGAGCGCGGTTGCGCCGAAGACCGTGGCTCCGGCCGTCGACTATCACCAGCACCTCGTCAGCAAGACCTTCGCGCCGATCGTGAAGATGCCGCAGCGCGACGGCGCGGCCCTCCTG
This sequence comes from Thermoanaerobaculia bacterium, assembly GCA_035273585.1. GTDB lineage: Bacteria > Acidobacteriota > Thermoanaerobaculia > Gp7-AA8 > Gp7-AA8 > JAFAVZ01. The sequence goes on along the minus strand of DATEOX010000219.1, from coordinate 8,193 downwards.
CGCGAGCTCGATGCCGCCGGCATCAGCCGCGCGGTGGTGCTTTCGGTCGGCTACAGCTACGGCGACGAGCGCAAAGGGCTCACCGATCCTGATCGGCTGACCCGTGAGGAGAACGACTCGACCTCGGCGCAGGTCGCGCAGAGCGGCGGGCGCCTGATCGGTTTCTGCAGCGCCAATCCGCTTCGGCCCGCCGCGCTCGCGGAGCTCGATCGTTGCCTCGGCCTTCCCGCAATGATCGGGATCAAACAGCATTTCGGCAACGCCGGGGTCACGCTGCGCAACGCCGAACATCTCGCCCGGATGCAGGCAGTGTTCGACCTCGCCGCGCGGCGGAAGGCGCCGATCCTCGTGCACATGCGCGCCCGCGGCGGCAGCAATTACGGCGCGGAAGATGCGCGCCTGTTCCTCGACCACCTCGTCCAGCGTGCGTCGGATCTAGAGATCGTCGTCGCCCATCTCGGCGCTTCCGGACCCGGTTACGGGGCGCAGGCTGACGAAGTGCTGGCGGTGTTCGCCGAGGCGGCCGCACGGCGCGACCCGCGCCTCCGCAACGTGTACTTCGACGTCGCCACGAACGTGACCGCGGAGACGACGGCGGAAGAGGGCGCGCTGATCGCCAAGCGGATCCGCCAACTCGGGGCAGAGCGCGTCGTGTACGGCTCCGACCTCTCGCCCCCCGGCGGCAGCATCGCCGCGGGCTGGGAGATCTTCCGCACCCACGTCCCGCTGACGCCGGCGGAGGTCCGGACGATCGCCGGCAATCGGCTGCGGTTCGCGCGCTAGGAGGCATCCTTGGTCGGAGGCGAACCGCTCCGGCGCGACAGAAAACGAAACGGCCACCTCGTCGGTGGCCGTAAGTGCTTGATTGCGTTGCTTGCGGGGGCAGGATTTGAACCTGCGACCTTTGGGTTATGAGCCCACTTCTGCCGTCTTGCGCCGCTTTGCGCCGTCTTGCGGTACATCGAGGCAGGTAGGCATAAATGCCTGTAGACAATAGGTATTATCAGCATGATGCCTTGCGTCGTCTTGCGCGGGTTGGATCGACATGGATGCCGACTAACCTAGAGATGACCTAGAAATCTAGGTCTGCATCATCGTAGAATCTCTAGCCATGCCGCGCGGTCAGACGAATGGATGGAAGCTCCTCAGGAACGTCCCGAAAGAGACACCCGCAAAACCCGTCCGGGTCTCGACCGGCATCTGGTTCACGCAGCACCGCACTTTCGCGGCCTACGTCTACCTCCACGGCAAGAGCGTCTTCATCGGCTCGTACCCGACCGTCCAGGAGGCCGAGGATGCCCGGCAGGAGCGCGTGCAGGAGGGGAAGAAGGGGACTGCCCTTGTCGCACGCTCGAAGTCGCGCCTCCGGCTGGACGATCTCAAGGAGCTCTACTTGTCGGAGACCGCGGCCGACTGGAAGGAGTCCACGCGGCGCGCGGCGCTCGCCCGGTACAACTGCCACATCAAGGCGTCTCTCGGCGAGATCCCGCTTCGCGATCTGACCTTCGAACAACTCTCCAAGTTCCGCGGCGAGCTCCTGCGAAAGGAAGTCAGCGGGCAGACCAAGCGTGAAGTCCTTATGCTCCTTCGCGCGATCCTGCGCGATGCCGTGCGCCGCTCCTACATCGCGAGCAGCCCGGCCGAGCTCCTCGAGCTACCATCGAAGCAAGCGAGCATCGTGAGCGTGCCGCCCTACGAGGTCGCGGTGAAGGCCATCGCTGCGATCCACGATTCCATCGCGCGCATGCTCGCAGACCTGATCTTGAACACGGGCCTTCGGATCAACGAGGCCATCGCCCTTACCTGGCCGGACATCAACTTCGATGCGCAGAAGATCACGGTGCAGCGCTCCATCGACCAAGTCTCAGGAAAGATCATCCGGCCGAAGACGCAGAAGTCCATTCGCCGCGTGGATCTTCCCGATGCCTTCACGGCGCGCCTGCGGGAGTATCACGCGCGGCAAGAGGCCGGCGAGATTCTGAAGAACGAGCCGTGGCTCTTCCCGGTCTCCGAAACTCCCTGCGATCCAAACGGCAGCGAGCGGCCGCCCGTGCTGAATGATCGGAACTTCTCGCAGCGCGACTGGCATCCGGCGCTTGCGACCGTGACGCCAATGCGCTTCGGGATGCATGCGCTCCGGCACCTCTACGCAAGCAAGCTCCTCTCGCGTGGTGCGGCTCTCAAGTACGTCTCCTCTCAACTCGGGCATACCTCGGCGGCGTTCACGATGACGCAGTACATCCACTTCTTGCCGGAGAACGAGGAACAGAAGCGCTGGCTCAATGCGGCTTTCGCGTAGAACGAGTCACGCGGCTAAGATCCAGCGGTCGGTCGTCGGGGATGTTCAGGTATGGACGTGGTGGCCTGGTGCCGAGGATGAGCGAGAAGTCTGCAAGATGTGTTCGGTCAAAGAGGAACCTGCGCCCTAAGATCTGGAATTGCGTCATCCCGTGGCCGTCAATTTCGAGGCGCGCGACATAGCGCGCCGGAGGCGTGCCCGGGACGGCGACCATCTCACGTTGGAGGGACGTCGGGCGCCCCGTCTCCCACACGATCGGGATGAAAGGCGAATCAGCCGGCAGGCGCACGAGTACGTCGACCGTGCGCTGCTCGGGGCGGTCTACCGCAGAAAGGACGAGGGTCGATCTATTGATGATAGGCGGTGCGGCGAGAAGCTTCCCATCGGCAAGCAACCGGGCAGGAGGCATCGGATTGCGCGTCACCGCGAGTCTCGAGAACTCTGATCCGTCATAGACACGGACATATCGGTCGGTCTTGAGGCTCTTTCCATCAGGCGTGGTGATCGCGAGTGGGAAGCGCCCGCGCTCGCGGTAGTCGATGGTTCGTGCGATCTGGGTCCCAGGGGCCAGCGCCCGCCCGTCACCTCTTGTGATGCGTAGGACATCTCGTGATAAGTCGAGTGTTGCCCCTACAGGTTCTTGCGGCTCGATAACAGTCGAGTGCTCGACCCTCCAGCCCGCGAATGCCGCTGCATCCAGAGGCGTATCGAACTCGTTGAAGCTCTCCTGGAGGAAAGCGCCTTCGCGGAACGTCGGCACGCATAACGCTTCGATGGTATCGCCATCTGCGTCGATGACGACATTGCAGGGCTGCATTTGCTCCACATAGTAATCGCCCAGCGTGGCCCGCGATGTGGCTCGCGCAAGATGCTGCCACCGGCCGGCCACGCGATAGACACTGAACGGGCCGTGTCGTTCTCGATCAATGTAGAAGTTCTCGGATGTGCTCGCGATCACTCGGCCATCTCGGAGCACTTCAAAACGCGGACCTACCCGTTTGGTTGTTTTCCAACGGACAATCGTCGCCGTTGCGTCGGGCGCGGTTCTGATCGTTGCCGCAGCGAGAGAGACATGGGAGGTGCGAACATAGTACAGCGCCGTCGCGCATCCCACGAGGATGGCAACGAGAGCAGCGATAATGCCGTGCTTTCCTTGGGCCGAGAGACGATCAAGCTCAGCCCGCCGTGCTTCTGACATCCGCTGAAACCGAGTAGTGATCCACTTTAACCACCCGGTGACGCTCGCGGGGAGCTGTTCGTTACTGCTCCGAATGACCGCTGCGGCGACAGCAGGATTCAGGAGGGGATCTGTCTCGATCTCAAGGAAGTAATAGCCCTCGTGCGAATCTCCACGGCTCGACGCGCGGGGACCACCGACGCGCACAATCCCGAGCCTTTCAAACCTGCGTGTCGACCGCTCGAGACGTTGCGTGAATCTTGTCAGATCACGATAGAGTTCTCTGACGCCGTAGCCGTTTTTGGATGCCCTGCCCCATGAGCGCAGCAGCTTGTCCACCGCATCGGAGAGCGACTCGGCCGTGAAGACTTTCTCGTTCGCTGGATGCTTCGCAGCGTCGAAGAGTACGGTTGCGAGCGCGGCCATCGACGGTGAATCACCTCGGGAAGCGCCTTCGATGAAGTCTTCTTTGGCCCACTCGATCGCTTGCGCGCGAAGCTGCGCGTCGTTCGGCTGAGAAGAGTCAGGCACAGCGCACCGCGCGTCGACGAAGTTGAATCAGCGGGTGATCCAACCGTAGGGCATGTGATCCGTTCATCACCTCGCCGCGGACCTACCTTCAAGGCAAGTTCAACCCCCGGACGCGCCAACGTCCGAGGGTCGGATGAGCGGGAAGACCCCGCAGCACCCGGCATCGCCGGAGATCCATCGAAAGGCTTTAGACACCGATGAACCGCCTTGGATGCTCAAGGATTAAAAGGAACTCCACCGCACCTGTCAAGGTCGCGCGCGCCGCTGCGCGTCCAGCCGCAGCGGTGCACAAATCCCCACCGCTTCCGATCGTTCTTCCGATCCGTGCTTGCGCGGCATGCGGCTTCGAGCACCCGAAGCCCAAAGGCGAAAAGCCGGACGGCGTCTCCCCCTACCTCTCCTGCGCTGAGCTCAGCGGCTATCTCGGAAAACGTGTCTCCACGATTTACTCCGAGAAATCGCGCGGGCAGCTTCCAGCGCCGATCAGCGCAGGCCGCAGCAACCCGCGGTGGGACCCCTGTGTCATCGCGGCTTGGCTGCATGGTTCGCGTAGCGACGCCGCGGGCTCGCCGAGCGACGCGGCGCCCGACGCGCGCGAGGAGCGCAGGTGAGGCGTCGACACGCTCGGACTCACGAGCACGTGCGCCTGTCGCGGTCTGAACACCGGTCACTGAACAGGATCGCCGAGTCGTCCTGGAGTGTGCAGTCCCTAACGCCTTTCTCCCATGAAATATCCTGCTTCGCTGCGGCTCCTGATAACGCACTTGCGACTGCTCTCCGTGCTGCGCGACCGGGCGGGCGAGATCGAGGACCGCGCGCTCGAAATGCCCGGCAACGGGTGGCGAGCCATCCAGCAATCGCAATTTCGGCGGCTCCAAACTGCGCTTCGACATGTTCGCGAGTTCGAAAAACAGATAACCCCGGAGTAACGCCCGCACTCTCCAATGACTCGACATCAACAGTGACAGCGTGGCCGTTGCTGCGCGAAACGCATGACGGAGCCCTGCAGAGAGCCATCAGCAGCGCTCTGCATCCCGCGCGAATCGCAGCCCGGCCACGCCTCTTGACGCCTATCAACCAGGAGATGCCATGCGCTTGATTCTGAGTATCACAACTGACGCCACGGACTTTGATCGCCGCTTCGACGTTTCCGACGAGAGGGCCGCGGTCGATCTGCTCGCAGAAACGCTCGCGGATGTCGAAAAGCGCTTCCTCAAGAAAGCGCCTCGCCAGAAAGACGTGGCGCCCGTGAAGCCGCCGTCACCGCCAGCGGCGCAAGGATCGTCGGCTGCGAAATAGGGGAGCGCTGTCATGATCCGACTGCTGATCGCACTGGCTGTCGCCTTGGGGGTGTTGAGCCTACCGCTCCATGCGACGGCCGCAGGCAAGACGCTGTGGCGGCTCGCGCTTGTGTGCTTCGCGCTCGCGCTCCTTCCCTCGGTTATCGTAGGACTCTTGTTCCCTGCGAGAACAGGGACCGGAGCTTCGCACCCCTTCCTTGTCGGTGTCGGCCTCCTTATCGCGATGGTGACCGCCTACGGCGTCTATCGTCTCCGGGCGTGGCTTCGGCAAGACCCGGCGAAGAAGCAGGCGCGGCTCCTGGAGAAGACACCGATCGAGCAGGCGCGCCGCCAGAACGATCTCCTCGCGTTTCTGAACAACAACCAGCCGCCATCGCCGCCGCAGGGGCCGACGCCATGAAGCTCGTCGACTGGTTCTTGAAGTCAACGGAGGGGCACTCACGCGAAGCGGCCCTCGCCTACGAGCGCGGGCGGTACGCCGGCGTGGTGTCGGCCGAGGAGGCCAGGCGGCAGGCGCTTGCGGCGCTCGCGGGATCGCCGGCGATGCTGTTCGGCACCCTGCTTACAGGCGAAGAACTCTGGGTTGGCATAGAGACGACGGACCGGCACAACATCATTGTCGGGGCCACAGGAAGCGGGAAGACCCGTGTGCATCTCGACCGTGTTCGCACGCGCCTACGCCTCGGATTGCTCGATGGGTTCGGCTACCACTTGAGCGATCCCAAAGGGGAAACTGTCCGCGAGCTCAAAAAGCATCTCACGCTCTGGTGGCTCTCCGCCGACGATGACACCAAGGAAGCAATCCAAAAAGCCGTCCATGTCATCGACTGGACATCGGATCGCATTACGCCCACGGCTCCTCTGGATAACCGAGAACAAATAACGACCGATGCGTACGCCGCCGAACTCAGCACCAGGCTGACACTTGAAACATCCGACGCCGCCTATTCCGATTCGCTGCGCCAAGTGCTGTTCATGTGGAATTATTTATTGATTGACCACGGGTATCCTCCGAATTTCGCCTTTGGGTTGAAGTTTTTCAGAGACGCCGCGTATCGCGCGCATGTGCTTGCGCGGACGAAGAGTCCCGACGTACGTCAGTTCTTTTCGTCCCTCAGCCAGTTGACTGCAACCCAAACCATCGACGCGTTTCTTCGCCGGCTCTGGGGGGAACAAGCGTTTCCGGAATACCGATGCGCGGTAGGAGTGCCACCAGAAAAACTCGACCAGCTTAATCTTCCGAAGAACCCTCGTTGGGTGCTCGCCAATTTCGCGACGAGCAACGCGCAACCGCCTTCCTTGGGCCACGCACGTTTTCGGTGGTATGCGGTGCGGCGTCTGTTTGCCGCGCTCCGGCGCCCAGAACGCGCCGCATTGTGGGAGGCCTTTGAGGAGCTGCAGCTCTTACTCACTGGGTCGCCCGAGGTCATCGAGATTTTGATGACGTCGCTCCGTGTCTTGCGCAGCTTCAATGTCTCCCTCACGCTCTGCGCCCAGAGCCTCACGGCGGCGCTTCCGCATCCGGTGGTCGAGAACATACTGCTAAATACGGCGCATTGGACAATGCTGCAGGCGAGGCCCTCCGATGCGGAACTGCTCCTTCCATTTCTCCTTCTCGATCCTGCCGACCGCCGTTCGAGCAGCGAGAAGCGCGAGGAGTTCCTGCGCCAGATGGCGTCGCTTCCGCGCCAGCATTTCTGTTTCCTCGCGAAGGGTCATCCGGCGCTCTTCGGTCGTGCTCCGGACGTCCTCGATCCCGCCGTTGAAACGGGCCGTTGCGAGGCCGAGCTGCTCGAGATCTTTGACCGCGAAATTGCGCCGCACTCAATGATCCCGATCACCCTGGCACAGAGGCTCATCGCGGAATGGGAAAACGAGGTGGTGACGCAACAGCAGGTCGCCGTGAATCCCGCAGCACCGCCAACATCGACGCCGCCCATCAGCAATTTGAACCAACTCCGGCAACTCCTTGGCCAGAAAGGCACGCCATGACCTATACCGATTTCAGTAAGTTCGTCGATCCGCTTACAGTGCGCGATGTCGCCGTCCGGCTTACCGCGCCATTCGCGCGCCACGGGTACTGGAACATGACGCAGGCAGTCGCGCTGTTCGAGTTCGTAAGACAAATGCCGTACGTCGCGCGCCCGCTTGGGATGCCTGAGTACGAGCAGACGATCGCGGAGACGCTGCAACGAGGCGCGGGCCATTGCTCAGCGCGGGCGCTCCTGTTCGCATCGTTGTGTCGCTCAGTCGGCATTACCTCGCGGCTTGCAGCGGTGCATGGACGCGAAGGGCATCATCTTCTGACCGAGATATTCCTCGGGACGTATCCGCTCGAGGGCCTTTACGCAGATCTTGTGCATACCGGCTGTCCGCCCACCATAACGGAGAAGTACCGCGCGGCGTCTCTGTGTCGGGAACTCGATGCCCTGGGGAACGCTTGGCTCATTGCCGACGCCACGATGTCTCGCTTCGCGGGGGACATTGACCCGCTAATCGACTCCGGCTTCGCCACCCGGTATCCGCCCTCCTGGGTGTGGACGAATCCGCCAGCGTATTTCTCAGATGGATCGACACCATCGCCGCAGTTCGAAGAATCGCCGCCGACGACGCTGGCGATGGTGTTCGTCTTGCCCGGACTTCAGGTCGTCTTCCCCGGAGGCGTGGACAGCGAGGTGCGTGCGCCGGTGCGAACGATAGAAATGGGGCATCCATAGCTACAGCGCGCGAAAGCGCACGTGGCGTCGCTGCGAATCAACTCTTGAACGCTGAGGAGGAGGAATCCACGATCCGAGCAGTCTCGCGCACCTAGCATGACGTCTTCTGTCACCTTAACGCCTACTTGTATGACTATGACGACCATCTCTCGTGTCATCCCCATCGTC
>DATEOX010000218.1:0-16108 GCA_035273585.1 Thermoanaerobaculia bacterium | reverse complement strand
CATTCCGCACCTGTACGAGTGGGTCGTCACCGGGTACTTGGCGAGTGACCGAAAGGACGACGCGCGCGATGCAGCGGTCGGCGCAGCGCGCGACTACCTGGAGGTCGACGCTCTCGCCGAGGCCGAGCGAATGTTGCAAGTCGCGAAGGGAATCGAATCGCAGGATGCACCGGCCGTGGTCGCGATGCGAACGCTGGAGAGCATCATCGCCGGGCGTCGGGAAGGGAATGTAAACGGAGCCGCCAATTGGACGGCGACTCAACTCCTCGACGCGGCATTCATCGCGCGGCAGAAATTCAAGCTGTTCGCGGACACGGCGCAGGCTGCTGGCGACGATGCCGTCGCGCAGCGGTATTCCGCCGCGGCGCTGGATGCGGTGGCGCAGCAGAACTTCCTGACCGGTGTCGCCGATGAGATCCGCCTGAGCCACGTCCGCCGGGCGATCGAGCAGATGGTGAGCTGGGCGCCAGCGGACGTGCGTCGCTCGTCGAACGCGCGGTCGTGGAAGGTCGCGACGCCCGACAACTCGGATCGGACGGTTACCTGGCCGGCCGCTCTCGTGATTCGCGGCCGGTCAACCTCAGAAGGGCCGTAGGCCGAGTTCGTGATGCCCGTCGCGCGCGCGAAGTGATTGCCCGGACTACGGGATGCCGATACACTCGCGGTGAGGATGATTCCGTTACCTTCTCAGGTGCGCCAGCGTCTGGGCAACCAAATTGCCCGGGGAGACACGATCCTCTTTACTGGTGCGGGATTCTCTCTGGCGGCTCGCACCAATCGAGGAAACTCGGTGCCTGGAGTGGGGCGCCTAAAAGAACTTCTCTGGGAAGTGGCGTTCCCGGGGCAACCGCTCGATACCGCCTCAACTCTTGGCGACATATACGAGTGTGCAGCAAGGCGTGCGGGCAACGCGACTGATGATCTACTCCGCGCCAACCTTACAATCGATCAAGAAACTATAGATGATGCTTACCGAACATGGTTTTCATTCCCGTGGTTCAGAATCTACACCCTGAACGTCGACGATCTCGACGAGGCTGTGCAGCTCGCGTACAACCTGCCTCGCAAAATACGATCAGTTTCAGCGTTGACCGAAGGTTTACCGCCCGAGGGGTCGGACCTGCTGTCCATTCACCTGAACGGACGGGTTGCTGACTACCCGGCGGTGACATTCTCGCCGCGACAGTACGGAGAGCGCACAGCCCGCCCAGACGCTTGGTATCAGCATCTTGTTGCCGATCTCGCGAGTCACCCAATCGTATTCGTAGGTACGGAGTTGGACGAGCCGCCACTCTGGCAGCAAATGGAGTTGCGTAGCGCCAAAGGAGCGCGGCATCGAGAGTTACGGCCCGGCTCATACCTTGTCACACCCAGAATTTCCGTGGCTCGTCGCACGATGTTGGAAAGTCTGAACATCCACTGGATCGAGGCGGATCAGGAGTCTTTCGCGGTAGAGACGCTCGCTACGATGGAATCGGAACGTCAGCAAGGACTCGCCGCTATCGCCAGTCGAGTGACGAGCGGCAGTGGACGCCGCGCTGTGTATCGAATCGCGGAGCTTCGTGCAGACCCCGATGACGGAAGCGCTGAGTTCTTTCACGGCCGCGAGCCAACTTGGACCGATCTAACATCGGGCCGGGCGGTTAAACGTGAATTTGAAGAACATCTGGCAAACTCGATCGCGAATGATAACCCGCAGGTTGTTCTAGTGACCGGCACGGCGGGTTCCGGGAAAACCGTGACGCTCATGCGAATTGCTCTTGAGCACGACGCCGCGGGGGAAACAGTGGTGGTCGTAAAATCGAACACCGAACAAACTCCACAAGCTATCCGCAGTAGCGTTGAAGCACACAAGCCCTCGGTCATCGTCATCGACGACGCAGACAACTTCGGACGACGAACGATCGGTCTCATCAAGGGATTAGCGGCAGATAATCCAAACGCAATGGTGGTTTGCACCATGCGAAGCACAAAACTCGATCAACTGGAGGTTGACCACAAATTAACCGGCGTTCGCTTGAGTACTTTCGCCGTGCCTCACCTCGAAGATTCAGACATATCGCGCCTGCTGGATGCGCTCGAGTCGGCTGGCCGGCTTGGCAAGCTCCGCAACCTGCCACGTAACAACCAGTACGCTGCATTTCGCAAACGTGCAGGCCGCCAGTTGCTTGTGGCAATGATCGAAGCCACGTCTGACGAACGTTTCGAAATCAAAATCGATCGTGAGTGCAGTGAGCTATCGCCGCAGGCGGGCTTAATCTACGCTGTGGTCGCCTTGGCCACAAGCCTCCGCAGCTTCGTAACTAAAGATGAACTGTTGCTCGCCACGGGTGACTCAACTAACGCTGCATTGAACGTTCTGGAACGCCTCGTCGCGCAGAGACTCCTTGTTATTACAAATGGGAACGAGTTTCGCGTGCGACATCGTGTAATTGCTGATCGTGTGATTGAGTATTATCGATTGCAGGCACAACTGGGTCAGCCGTTGGAGGGACTCCTCTGGGTTATGGCCGCAAAGACACACCCTGAGTCTAATGTGCATAGCCGTGAGATCAAGCTCTTAAGCCGGCTGATGAACCACGGATTCATGCTGAGTTTAACGGCTGACAGCGATATGCCTCGCCGGGCCTACGCATCAATTGATGAACTCCAGCGCTGGAATTACCACTACTATCTACAGCGTGGAAGCTATGAAGTTGAAGCGGCAGCGGGTGATCTGGATTTGGCGAAAAATTTCCTGGAGCAGGCTCGGAATCTTGCTCCGGATGACTACATGGTACAAACCGAGTGGGCATATATGTCACTGAAGCGCGCTGCTGTCCACAGTTCTGCCACATGGGCTGTGGCCACCGCAAATGAGGCCATTGTAGAACTGGAGGAAGCCATATTGAAGCGCGGGAGCGAGGATTCATACCCATACCATGTCCTCGGAAGTCAAGGCTTGAGTTGGATCCGACGTGCGCCGTTCGGAAATGCGCAGAAGGGCCAGGAGCTGGGACGTTTACTTCGAGTGGTCCGGGATGGGTTGAAATATCATCCTTCTGAGCAAAGTCTTCGACAGCTCGCAGACGATCTGGAGCGGGAATATCTCCTGACGGCGACGCTGACTGCCGCGCCACCGTAAACTGGAAGTCGAGCTGTAGGGTCAATATATTCGCCAAAGCCGTGCGCGTAGGTTTGCGTGTTTCCCATGCTCGCACCAACACCACATCATCTCTTGGTCGACCAACAAGGTCGCCCGTACTTCCTGTGGGACATGGAAATGACACTCGACGAATTCGAGCGTGCGATTGGGGATCATGAATCGCCGGCGCGGCCCTACCTCATCGGCAAGCTGATGCGGCAGGCAAAGCCCGATGACGCGCTGCAGTTCGTCTCGCCGCAGGCGATAGCTGATCTCTGGCCGCTGGTCCAGCGGTATCTCGGCAGATCCCGGCCTTTCTGGGCATGGCTGCTCGAAGAATGGGAGCGACGCGGTCTTGTCACGAGGTAGGCTCGATGAGCTGCAAACGCGCGTCCTCGGAGCGCTCGCCGATGTCGAGCCGCCATTCGTGCTGAGTGGTGGAGCGGCTCTTGCCGGCATTCATCTCGGCCACCGCACGACGCGAGATCTCGATCTCTTCTGGCGGAATCGCGCTCGGCTCGAAGAGTTGCCTCAAGTCGTCGCGCAGCAGCTCGAGGAGGGCGGCTTGGCGGTCGCCACTATCCGAAGCGCTCCTGCGTTTGTCCGGCTGCGCGTCACAGATGAACATTCCGCCGTGGTCGTTGACCTCATCGCGGAGACTACCGACAGCATCGAGCCGCCGACGCTCCACTCGGTAGGCACAGCGGAGATCCTCGTCGATTCACCACGGGCAATCCTCGCAGAGAAGCTCTGCGCCCTGCTAGAGCGTTCGGAAATTCGCGACTTGGTGGATGTGGACGCTCTCCTGAAGAGTGGTGAGAGCCTGGAAGTGGCCGTCGTGGACGCGCCGCGCCGAGACAGCGGTTTCTCGCCCTTAACCCTGGCATGGGTGCTCCGTGATTTCGAAGTGCGAGTGCTCGCGCCGTCAGCGGGTCTGGACGACGCGGCGGTCGCCGCTCTGGATACATTCCGGGTCGCGCTCATTGATCATTTGGTGGATCTTGGAACGAAAACCTAAAAGTGTCGAACCCACAGGTTATTTGCGTGTGTATTACGTGTGTCCAAAGGGCTTTTTGAGGAATTTTTGACACTCGTGCTTGTTGTGTTTTCAGTAACTTACAGAGGGGTCGAGCCCCTGGCAAGTACGAATCCCGTTGGGGACGGCGGCGACGCGCCGCTGCGCTGGTTGGCAAAGCCCGTCCGGACGTAAGGCTCCTCCGTGGCGGCGATCCGTCTCCACCGCGTCTACAATGTCCATGGCCATGCGTTCACGGGATGAGATTCTTGCCCTCCTGTTGGATCACCGCGAAGAACTGCGGCGCGACTTCGGGGTCGAGCAGATCGCGCTCTTCGGATCGGCGGCCCGCAATGCTTCCGGGCCGGGCAGCGACATCGACGTTCTGGTCGACATCCCTCATCCTCTGACACTTTTCCAACTGGTCGCCCTTCGCCTTCGTCTCGAAGAAGTCCTCGATACGCCGCGCGTAGACGTGGTTCTGCGCGATTCGATTCTTGCGCCGCTCCGGGACGCGATTCTCGCCGAGGCGGTGAGTGTCGCCTGAGAGGATCTGGACGTTTCGCGTCCAGCACATCATCGAAGCAATCGAGAAGATCCTTCGATATACCTCGGGGATGACCGTCGATCAGTTCCGAGGCGATGAGCGGACCGTTGATGCAGTCATCCGAAACTTTCTCGTCATCGGTGAGGCTTCCCGCCATGTCCCCTCTACGGCTCGGGAGGCGCATCCCGAGATCCCTTGGCGGGTGATGGAAGGGATGCGGCACGTTCTCGTCCACGATTACGATGCGATCAGGATCGATGTAATTTGGGAAACGATTGCCGCCGATCTACCTACGCTTCTTCAGCTCCTGCGCGTGATACGCGACGAGAACGGCTGACACTCCGGAATGAGCGGCGCCTCGGTGGCGGCGCTTTTCGCCGGCCCCATCGTCTAGAGGCCTAGGACAGCGCCCTTTCACGGCGCCAACATGGGTTCGAATCCCGTTGGGGACGGCGGCTTCTACCTTTTCCTTCAACAACTTAGCTCGTCACTCGCGTTTTGTATGGGCTATACGTGGGAAATTTTGCACAAATAGTTGTGCACCACTTTCGGCTGGTGTGCTCCACTGAAGGAAAGGTCGAAAATCAGTTTCACATTCGCGGAGGCGGTGGCTGTGAAGCTGGTCGCTTATGAAATCCCACAATGCAGTTGGAAGAACAAGTCTGCTCGCTTGAGCTGGCGAAGAGGTTGAAGGAACTCGGCTTGAATCCGGACGCTGTCTTCTCGTGGTACGAAGCGACCGACGTGAACGATCCCGCGTCGAGTCGCGCTTCGGAGAAAAGCTGCGACATGCCTGCTGCGTAGTTGGGTGTAAACTCCACTCGGTTCGACGGCTGACGCGTGATCAGCTGGCGCGGCGGAAGTCGCGAATTTCTCGAACCCGTCGTTCTGCGACGCACTTTTTACGGAGCTGACAAGCTCATAACAGGTTCGAATGAATCAGAGGGTCTGTATGGCTGCTCAAGGAAAAACTCCGTCCACTTCCGATCTCTCAAGATCCTTCCCAAAGTTGGTTGAGTCGGCTGCTCGTCTGAACAACGCATCAGACGAACTCTCCAAAGCGATCGCTCCAATCGAGGCGGTCCTCAAGCGGCTGAACCTTGGCATATCTAAATGGTGCGTCTTCGGTGGCGGCGAAGACCAGACCGGCCATTACGACCGGAGCGAAATCGGGTACGCGAAGGTCAGCGGCAAATGGTGCCTTGCGATTGCCGAACGCAGCGGATACGTCCAAGCGCCGGATGACGAATCTTTTTCGTCGTGGGCGTTCAACGATGCCCCAAGGCAATTGAGAATCAGGGCCGTAAAAGCGATTCCCAAACTGATTGAAGCCCTAGTAGAGGAAACCGAGAAGGTCACCGAAGCGCTTGAGACTGAGACGACTCGCGCGAAAGAAGTCGCAGCGACATTGACTACTCTCGCGAACAGTCTCGGAACGAGAAGGTGAGCCGCCATGAGCATCGTTACGGCCTTCCTGCTCGTTCTCATCGGGATCGTGTCCTCGTCTTCTACAAGCTTGTCAGCAGAGCACTCGAGCATCGTGCGAACGTACGCGCGGGCGCACGTCTCGGCCCGGGCTCGTTCTTTTTTGAAGTGACAGACCAAGCGAGAACCCCGCCTGAATCGCCGAAGAATGACTGACCGGAAGGGTGGCGAGATGACGCCGCCCTTCCGTGTGGATTCGTGTAGGCATCCGGACTTGTCTGCTGCTGGTGGGACCGGCGAGGGTTCGGAGCCTTCACAGTATCGTAGATTCAGTAACTTACAAATCGACAAAGCCCGTACGAACACGAATACCGTTGGAAACGCCACGCACGGCGTGCGGAGCTGGTTGGCAAAGCCCGTCCAGACGTTGGCGCGGGCCAGACGGCAACGCGTGTCACCGTTTATCATCCACCGATGCCTCCCCGCGTCACGGTGATCATGGCCACCTACAACTGGAGCAGCGTGCTGCCGTACTCGATCGGCAGCGCGCTGCTCCAGACGTTCGCCGACTTCGAGCTTCTCGTGGTTGGCGACGGCTGCACCGATGACTCGGAGGCGGTGGTCAATGCGAGGGACGATCGGCGCGTGCGCTGGATCAACCTGCCGGTGAATTCGGGGCATCAGAGCACGCCGAACAATGAAGGGCTCCGCCAGGCCCGCGGCGAGCGACTGGTTTGCGACTGCGTTCTAGATTTGTTCGTGCTACCTGCTTCGAAACGTGAAGGGAGGGGCGGATGAACACCTCAGCAGAAACCATCGACAACTTCGCATCCGACGTTCGCAAGATCGCGAACAGCGTTGCAGAGCGGCTCGGCCTTAAGATCGGATGCAGCGTTGATGACCAAGGCACCTTTTTTTTGGTCAACTTCGCGTTCAAGCGCCCAATCCTAATGTCCGGTGAGTGGGTCATGGAGCATCCGATGACCGCGAACCGATGGATTGACGAACGCATCGAAGCAGCGCTCCAGCGCTAATCACGCTCCCGCTATGATGCGAGGATGAGAGGGAAAACATGCCGACGGCGGAACAACTTGAAGAAGCAATCAGAGCGGTGGACGCACATCATGCGCGCGTAATCCACGAAGTCGAGAATCGACTCTTGGAGAGAATTAACTCACTTCAAGCGCAGGTCGCGGAGCTTTCAACGCGTCTCCAGAATCTGGAACGCAAAAAGTAGCATCCGCGTGGGAAACTGTTGCTAGCCACAGTCCAGGCGTCACGTGGTGTCGCAACATGGCCACCGCAGATGTCCATTTTCGGTTCGGCCCGCAGCCCAACTCGCGAAGAAACGAATTCGGGCGATTGATCACTACTATATATGACGATCGTCCGAAATCAGCTTTTCTCCTTCGTTGTCGTGGCGGCCCTTGGCATCGCTGTTGACGTCAACCTCCTTGCACAGAGCCAGAATCCGCTCAAAATCGGTGTGACCGTGAACGAGAAAGCTGTCGGTCGGCCGACACAGACGGCTTGCAGTCCGCCGTTCAACACGCCGCGCTACATCCAGCCGGTAGACGACGGCATCGCGCTCGGCACGCTCATCGAAGGCGCCGGCTACGGTGCATCCACGAACAGCGACTGGACGGATATCGCGTCAGGCAACTTCTGCGGCGGTGCCGAGAAGGAGCTCGTCCTGGTCAAGAACAAGCACTCCAACTTCTCCATCATGCGTGGGCCGACGCCGTTTGCGGTAGGCGCGTTCGACGATCTCTCGGACCCGGCGCAGCCGTGGCGAGCGGTCACGGCGGGCAACCTCGATGGTGATGCGTTCGACGAGATCGTCGCCGTTCGCAAGGTCGCAACGTCGGGTGCCCCGGATATCTTCGTCATGAAGGTGAATCCATCGGCGTGTGACGTCGTGACGATCGCCGTGTCGGCGAAGATCGGCACGAAGAATTCCGGTTGGCTCGACGCAGCGATCGGTAACTTCGACGGCACCGGCCAGCAGCTCGCGCTCATCGAGAGGTCAAGCCCGGCGTTCCAGCTCGCGCGGCCGTTCGGCGGCACGCTCGCTAGGACGTTCGGAGGGAACCTCGACACGAACGCGTCATATCCGTGGCGGGGAATCGCCGCAGGCGACCTCGATGGCGATGGCATCGACGAGCTGATCGCGACGCGTAAGGTAAACGACGGCAAGGGAACGACGGTGCTCGTCTATAAATGGGCGAGGAACACATTCACGCTCGTCGCGACATCCACCTTCGGCAACACGGGCAACTCCGAGTGGACTGGCGTGACAGTTGGAGACTTCAATGGTGACGCTCACGCCGCGATTGGGCTCACGAAGAACGCGCATTCGAACTTCGCGATTCTCGCCATGCTGCCCGGCAATCCGACGCTCCGTGTGCTTGCAACGTCGGACCTTGACAGTGTCGCGGGACAGCAATGGCGCGGTGTTACCGCCGTGGATTGGCTCGGAGAGGACAACGGCGCGGCGGAGCTCGTCGCGGTGCGTGCGGCGCGGAATCCGTACCGCGCGGACCTGTTCGTATACGGCAATCCGTTCCATCGCGTCCGGCGCGATTCGGGCATCGAGGGGAACAGGGCGGAATACGACCAGCGTCGGCTGGTGCCTCCGGCCGACCTCGTCGCCAATCTGGCGGAGGCTCACGCCACTACGCTGGACTGGTCGTTGGTCGAGCCCCCCGACTACGCGAAGCTCGTCGAGTTTCTGGATGCCGATGTGACGAAATACGCATGCATCGACGGAAGGAAACTCCGCGTGAGCGTCACGCTCGTGCCGAAGGTCGGGTGTGCACTGCCGGGTCCGATCTCGCAGCCCGTCGACAGTCCGATCACGCCATGGAACGAGCTCGCGTTCTTCTCGGGGAGCGAACCGGTCGCGATGTGCAAGGACACGCTCGGCTGGGCGTCGGTCCTCGGACGCCTCGCGCGCGACTACCCACAGATCGTCTCCGTCGGCATCGATGACTTCACACATCACCCGCAGGATTATCCGGGCGAAGAGCTCGCGGAGCTGCAGTCGCGTTTGCGTAACCAGGCGCCGTGGCTCACGTTCGTACCCACTGTCTATTACGGCGACCTCGGGAAGATTCCGCCCGACCTCGCGCGGACATTTGACACATGGCTTTTCTACTTCCGTAACGAGAAGAAGGGCCAGTGCCTGAGCGATCCGTGCGGCACCAACAGCGTTGAAAACGCCCCCGGCGAGATTGCGGCTGCTACGGCGATGCTCCCGACCGGACGCCGGATTCAGATCGGCACGTATTGGGGTTTGCTCTTCGACGCGACTCCGCCAAACGAGGCCTCGAATCGTTATGACAACGATCTCGTGCGCGTCGTGCGGAGTATTCCGGGAGTCGCCGGCGTCACAGCGTATCCGATGATCGTCAAGACACCGAACGTCGTCTGTGACGAACACAACTTCCTCGACGACGAATTCTGCACTCTTCAGCACGTATTCAGTATGCAGATGCTCCCGTAGGCCGTTGCTTCGGATCTCGCGAAAGCGCGCTCGCGGCCGGTGTCACCGCGCCCGCGAGTGCGCCGAACGTCGTGGACGATCCGATGGCATACATGCTCGCTCCACATGATGAAGGAAGAAGTCGGACTGAACAACGATCTCTACGTGCAAATCGAGATGGCGCAGTACTGTTCTCATTCGCCGCGAAGTGTCTTGTTGGCAAATCCGTTCGCTCATGAAAGGGCGATCGATCCTCCATGTCGCGTATCCCCACATCGCCGCCGAAGTCGTGAGTAGTTCCGTGTACTCAATATGTACCTTCGATGGACTCTTTGAGCGTTTCGAGCGTCTCTAGCGTATAATGCTTTCTGTAACTTACTGAGCCGCCGACGGTAAGGGCGATACGAATCCCGTTGGGGACGGCGGCGACGCGCCGCTGCGCTGGTTGGCAAAGCCCGTCCGGACGTTCGGCACCGCCAGACGGCACAGCACCTCTTCACCGCGAGCGTCTATCATCCACCGATGTCCCCTCGCGTCACGGTGATCATGGCCACCTACAACTGGAGCAGCGTGCTGCCGTACTCGATTGGCAGTGCGCTGCGCCAGACGTTCGCTGATTTCGAGCTTCTCGTGGTTGGCGACGGCTGCACCGATGACTCGGACGCGGTGGTCAACGCGATGGGCGATCCGCGCGTGCGCTGGATCAACCTGCCGGTCAATTCGGGCCATCAGAGCACGCCGAATAATGAAGGGCTCCGCCAGGCCCGCGGCGAGCTCATCGCCTACCTCGGCCACGACGATCTGTGGCTGCCGCATCACCTCGGCTCGCTCTTGGCCGCGATCGATCAAGGCGCCGACCTCGCGTACGGTCTGCTCGCGTCGATTCCGCCCGACGGCTCGGCCGCGATTCCGGTCCTCTTCGGGCCTGAGCACTACGGCGACTGGCTGCCGCCCACCTCCCTCATGCATCGCCGCGCCGTCACCGAAGCCCTCGGCGGCTGGCGCGACTATCGCGTCATCGGCATGTCGCCGGAAACGGATCTCGTCCGGCGCGCGCGCGACGCGGGCTTCCGCTTCGCGTCCGTGCTCCGCCTCACTGCCATCAAGCTGCCAGCCGCGCAGCGGCGCGACGTCTACAAGACGCGTCCCTCTCACGAACAGGCGACCTGGTCGGAGCGGATCCAGGCGCCGGATTTCGAGGTGGTACAGTTGGCCTCGTGGGTGGCGGACAGCCGCTGGTCGTTTCGCATCGTCTACCGCGAGCTCGCGCGCCGCTTCCTGCGCGAGACACTGCGGCGTGCGATGCTTGCCGTGCAGCGGCTGACGCGCCGCCGCCGGCGGACGGCGATCGACGAGATGCGCCGTTTCAAGGGCCTATAGGAGACCGAATCGATGCTACCGGGAGCGGTCAAAGACGGACAGCAGGTCACGAATGAGTGGCAGAAGGTCGGGCGGCGCATCGACGGCGTGGTGACGCGCGAGGTGCTGCACGTGCCCCGCGACCACGGCGTCATCACGGAGACGTTCCGCAGCGAATGGGATCCGACCGGTGCGCCGATCGTGCACGTCTACCAGTCCCGCCTCTTCCCCGGCGCGATCGGCGCCTGGAGCTGCCACATGCGGACGATCGACCGCCTCTTCGTCAACCAGGGCCACCTCAAGGTCGTGCTCTACGACGGTCGCGAGGAGAGCCCGACGAGCGGCCGTCTGATGGAGCTCCACGTCGGCGATGCCCGCCCGACGTTCCTCGTGATCCCCATCGGCGTCTGGCACGGCCTGCAGAACCTCGGCACGATCGACGCGCTGGTCCTCAACTACCCGACGAACGCCTACGACTACGAGGATCCGGACCACTACCGCCTGCCCTTCGACTCGCCGGAGATCCCGTACAACTGGGGAGCCTCGGAAGGGGCGCGGTTGCGGGCGGACGCTAAGCGCTGACGCGCGCCGCGCGACGGGCAGCGAGAGCAAACGCCGCGAAGACGAGCGCCGCAAGGGCGCTCGTGGCATCGGCGGCCCACCGGATCGGCGTCCGCTCGAAGCGCGCTTCGACGCGGTGCGTGCCAGCGTTCACCATGACCCGGATGCGGCCGGTCGGCGTCGGCGTTTCGTGCGGCATTTCGGCGCCGTCGACGCGCACTTGCCAGCCCGGAAAGTACGCGATCGGCAATTCGAGATCGCAATCGGTCGTCGCGCGTACGGTTGCGGCCATCGTCGTCGGATCGCGATCGTAGACCGAGGTGGTTGCGCTTCCGCGCGCGACGCGGATTGCCCCTCCGTTCCAGACCGGCCGCTCCACCACCCACTTCGGCTCGAAAGACTCGAACGTCGCCGCCACCGCGCCGCGCCTCGCGATCTCTCGCGGCGTCCACTGCAGCGGGTCGAGGCTGAGGTACGACTGCGGCTGCGCGCGCGGCAATCCGACCAGGACGATCGATGCGAGGACGGCGGCGTACGTCCAGCGCTGCCATCGCTCCGGCACGCGCGGCAGCGCGAGCACGATCGCCGACGCGAGCAGCGCGAGGCAGAACGCAACCGACGCGAGGAGCCGCCACGGAAACGCGACGTAGTGCAACTGCGGGACGGCATCCCACAGCTCGTGCGCGCGCTCGGTCATGAGGAAGCAGAGCACGAACGCCGAGACGCCGAAGAACGCGGCCCACCGTTTCCATCTCGTCGAATCCGATCGGGCGATTGCGATCGCACCGATCGCCGCGATGATGAGCTGCGGCCAGCCGAGCGTGAACGGCATGCCGTCCTGATCGCCGGGAACGGACGGGCCGAAGCCCCACGTATTGGCGAAGAACTGCGCCGGCGCGACGAAGTGATTCGAGTAGCGCAGAACGCCCTCGGTGAGGCGCTCCGTGTGCGCGTACCGGGCTTCCTCCAACGACGGCAGCCACACGGTCGCGGCGAGCAGCATCCCGAGCGCGGCAGCGCCCGTCTGCGTGACGAAGAGCCGCACGTTCCGCTCGCTCCAGGCGAGGTACACGAGGAATGCGCCGAGGAGGGGGGTGAAAAGAAGCGCGGCGGGCGTGTGGGCGAACCACATCGCCGCATATGCCAGCGCGCCGATGGCCAGGAACCGGCGCTGGCGCGACGCCGCGTGTCGGCCGAAGCCGTAGATGGCGAGCGGATACAACGGCAGCGCGCACAGCTCCGCGAACGCGGTGCGGACGTAGAGGTCGACGAGGAAGTACGGCGCATAGACGTACGCGACCGCGGCGAGCGCACCCCCCCGCGGTCCGAAGTACCAGCTCGCCAGGAGGAACATCGCCGCCGCCGCGGCGGCGATCATCAGCGCGCAGGTGGCGTTCATCGCGGCGGTGAACGGGAGTCCGATGAGGTGGAAGATCTCCGAGACCGCATAAAAGAGAGGTGGATTGAGCAGGAACAGCGGCTGGCCCTGGCCGCTGCCGAGGTCGGGAGCCCAGCGGGGGAAGAGGATGCCGTGACGGATGTTCTCGTGGAACTCCGTGAGGCGGGGGAGGTACTGCAGCACGTCGTGACCGCTCGGCTGCGATGCGCCGAGGAACGGGGCGAGCGCGGGAAGGATCAGCACGGCGGTGAGGAGCGCATATGGCGGGATACGGACATGCACGGCTTCGCAGCGAGCCTCGAGCCGCTGCAGCACGCCTTTCCGCTCGGCGAAGAGTACGAGGAGAAACAAAGGCAGGGCGAGGCCGAGGAGGAGTGGACGGGCGATGCCGGGTTCATAGCGCAAGGCGACGACGTGGCGTCCGCGCGTCAGCGGCACGCCGACGAATCCGGGCGAGAGCATGACCGTCGCCGTCGGCCTGCCGTCCACCGTCGCGCGCCAGTTCGGGTGATACGTCGTCTTGAACAGTCCCACACAGTCGCCGGTCACCTCGACCTCGGCGCGTTGCGTCGATTGTCGCGGCACGGATCCGCACGGCGACGAGGCCGGTGTCTGCGCGAGCGCGGCAAGGCTCTCCAGCCGCGGACGGCGCAGCGCCGCACGGCGCGACTCGTAGTCGAGCACGAGGTGGGCATCGGCGTCCGGCCAGCGGCTCTGCAGCCACGCGTCGTTCACGTCGTAGAACGTGCGGCGATCGACGTAGACCGAATGCGTGGCATGCACGAGCGCGAACGCTCCGGTGGCCGGCGCTTCGAGAATCCGGAACGGGCCGATCGTCTCGACGGCGCGCAGAAACGACGGCAGCGGACGCGCGGCATCGGCGACGACGGTGCGCACGTCGAAGAGGCGGTAATGATCGAGACGGTTCTCGTCGAATCGCACCATGACGTCGGCGGGCAGGGCCATGGAGTGATAGAGGAACGCGACCGCAGGAACGTGCGCCTCGCTGAGGAATGCGTAGAGCGGCACGTATCCGATGCGGAGTTGTCCGCCCCAGCCCGCGGCGAGACCGGGATACACACGGCCGCCCATCGCGCGTACTTTGTCGATGGTCCGGTCGAGCGCGTCGCGGTTCGCCTCATATGCGGTGAGATTCACGCCACCCCATTCCGCGTCTTCGCGCAGGAAGTTGCGCCGCTCGGCGACCGCCGGCCAGAGCAGGAGCGCCGTGACGGTGACGATCACGATGGCGGAGCGGCGCGAGCTCCAGAGCTGCGCCAGCCCGATGCCGGCCAGGACGACCAGGAACCACTGCGCCGCGCCGATGAAGCGATGGATCTGTGCCGCTTCGCTGAGGCCGAGGGTCTTGAAGAGCGGCCCCCAGGCAGCGGGGCCGGCAAAGAGGAAGAGCCATAAGAGCGCGCCGCTGACGGCGAAGACGCCCGCGAAACGTTCATCGCTGCGGCGTCGCACGATGGCGATCGTGCCGGCGAGTGCGAGCAGGGAGAGGACGGGCAGGCGTCCGGCATCGAGGAGATCGCCGGTCGCGGCAAGGCCGAAGACTCTCGCGGCGCCGAACGACGTCCACTTCCACGCCGGCTCCCAACGGCTGCGGTTGATGAACGCGCCGTCGGTGATCATCGGCAGCAGTTGGAATGCGGTGACGACGATGCTCAGCGCGGCGATCCATCCCAGGCGCGCGAGGCGGCGGGGGAGGGTCGTCGTCTGGTCGGGGAGCGCGGCGATGAGGACGAGCGTCGCCCCGGCCATGTATCCGTAGATGAAGTGCGCGAGGAAGGTCAGCGCGAGCAGCAGGCCCGCGGCCCACACCGCGCGGCCGCCGCGGATCGCGCGGCAGCCGGCGCCGATCACGAGCACGAACAGATGCATGGCCACGAGCTGCGTATACAGACCGTTGCCGCGCCAGATGTAGCTGCCGTATTCGATGCCGTACAGATTCTGCGAGGCGATGAGCGGCGCGAGCAGCGCGACGGCCGCCGCGGTCATCGGCCGCATTGGAATCCATCGGCAGCCGAGATACGCGGAGAGGGGAAAGAGGGCCAGGAGAAGCCAGCGGACGAACGCGAAAAGCGCGTCGAGCGGGAAGGCCTGGAAGGTGGCGAAGTGGATGGCCACGACGATCCAGTGCGCAAGCGGCTGGTAGATGCGCAGGACGGGGTAGCCGAAGCTCCACTCGGGCATCCACGGCTCGAGCGCGGGGTCGTGCGCGAGGCGGTCGATGATGGTGAAGTGGAAGACGGAGTCGTTGAGATCGACGCGAGCGACGTCGAGCTCCGGCGCGAGAGCCCAGGCGTTGATGATGATGACCAACGCGACGATCGCGCGTGCGGTCCAGATGCGAGGAGCCGCTCGTTGTTCGAGCGGCTCCTCGTTCAGAGGCGGAGAAGCGGGTTTCTTAGAACGCAATCACCGTCACGACTCGGCTTCCTGCTCGCGCGTTCGAGCCGTTCGCGTTGCCGCGAAGGGTGATGGTGTGCGTCCCGGCCGGCACGTTGCGCAACGCGAAGATCGGGATATTCGACCACGCATTGGCCACGCTGGTGTAGCCCGGAGGACCGACCGGCACGTCGTCGAGATACGCCTGGACGAACGCGTCGCGATCGGTGAAGACGTTGACGTTGCCCTGAATCATGATCCCGCCGGCGCGCTCGAGGTTGATCGTCACCGTCAGCGTCATCGTATTCAGAGGCACCGAAAGCGTCGCCTCGGCCGTTCCGCCGCGGACGCTCGACGGACCCTGGGGACCGATCGGACCCGGGACGCCCTGCGGACCTTGCGGACCGGCAGGACCCTGCGGACCGGCCGGACCATTTGCGCCGGCAGGACCGCCGGGACCAGTAGGACCAGCCGGACCGGTGTCGCCACGCGGACCGGACGGGCCGGCGATGCCTTGCGGACCGGCGGGACCGGTGGGACCGGCAGGACCAGCCGGACCGAGAGGACCGACGGGACCACTCGGACCGGTGGGACCGGTGAGACCGACGGGACCTTGAGGCCCCGCGGACCCGGTGGGACCGACCGGACCGGCCGCGCCCTGAGGACCAGCCGGACCGGTGATGCCGATCGGACCAGTAGCGCCGGCCGGACCGGTGAAACCAATCGGGCCGATGGGACCGGCCGGACCGATCGGACCAGCGGGACCCGTGAGACCGATCGGACCGGTGGCGCCGGCC
>DATEOX010000217.1:0-7914 GCA_035273585.1 Thermoanaerobaculia bacterium | reverse complement strand
CTCCGGCGTCATGAACCCGGCCGCCTCTTTCCGCTTCTTCCACGATGGCGGGAGCGTGTACTCGAAGCCCTCGTCGTTTGCGGGCGGGATCGGCGTCGGCACCGGCGTCTGATGGAAGGTCGGCGGCGCGGCCGGCAGCGGCGTGCGCAGCGTCGGCTCCGCCGGCGGGGCCGCATCGCCTTCCGTCGTCCGGAACAGCGTCCCGCGCGCGCCCGGCTTGAGGCGCATCGTCTCGTCCAGCGACTCGCTGGCCGGGATCGTCGCGTTGGCCAGCGACTTCTCCACATCCACCAGCGCGGCGGCGAACTCCCGCGCGTTGGGGAAGCGCTTGTTGCGGTCGCGCTCCAGCGCGCGCTTGAGGACGTCTTGCAGCGCCGAGCCGCCGGGGAGGTCCGGCGCGAGATCAATCGGCCGGAACTGCGAGTCGCGCGAATGAAGAATGATGTACTCGTGCGGCGAGGTGGCCTCGAACGGCGGCCGCCCGGCGAGCATCTCGTAGAGGACGATGGCCAGCGAGTAGAGATCGGCCCGCCCATCGATCCGCTCCCCCGCCTCCAGGAAGCCGACGTGCTCCGGCGACGAGTACCGGAATTTGCCCAGGAACATGCCGGTGCGCGTCTTCTCCTCCGACCCGTCGCTGGTCTTGGCCACGCCGAGGTCGATGATCTTGACGTGCTCCTCGCCGTGCTCGTCGCGCGTGGTCATCAGGTTCTCCGGGCTGATGTCGCGGTGGACGATGCCCGCCCGATGGATGGCGTCGAGCCCGTAGAGCGCCTCGATGGCGATGCGCACCGCCTCGCGGGGAGGGAGCGTCCCATGCGCCCGCTGGCGCTGGGCCAGGTTCTCCCCCTCGATGTACTCCCAGACCATGTACATCGAGCCGTCCGGGAGGGCGGAGAAGTCGTGCAGGGTGGCCACGTTCGGATGCTGGACGCGCGTGGCCACGCGCGCCTCGCGCAGGAAGCGGTCGTGCGCCTCCCGGCTGTCCGAGATCTGGGCCCGGATCACCTTGATGACCCGCAGGGAGCCGAGGTACTTGTGCCGGACCTTGTAGACGTCGCCCATCCCGCCCGCGCCGAGGCGCTCCAGGATCTCGTATTTGCCGTCCACCGGCTCCTCGAGATAGCGGCGGAGGAAATCTGTGACCGGCTCGCCGCAGTTGGGACAGGCCTTGTAACTTTTTTCGATGGCCGCGTGACACCGGACACAGTGGAAAGCCATTTGGTGCCCTACATGATAACGCGCAGCGCTCATTGGGTTACCATTAACGGCTCTCAATAACTCGGAGGACATTCATGAAACGTCTCCTGTCCCTGGCGATGTTGCTTTGCCTTGCCGCGAGCGCATCGGCCACCTCGATGCGCCGCTACTCGCTCGAGGAAGTGCGCGACCGCGCCGAGGCGGTCTTCGTCGGCCGTGTCGTCTCCTCCTCGGTGCGCCCGGTGATGAACGGCCAGCTCGTCGCCACCGACTACACGATCGAAGTCGGCGAAGTCCTGGCCGGCACCGTCGGCGCCACCACCACCGTGACCTACCTCGGCGGCAAGGATCAGCAGCACGACGTCGCCATCGCCGGCTCCCCGTCGCTGGAGAGCGGCCGGTCTTACCTCTTCTTTCGCACCAAGCAGCCGAACAATACGACCGTGGGCTGGGCCCAGGGCCTCTACCGCGTCGAGAAGGTGAAGGTGAACGGTGCCGAGCAGACGGTGCTCATCTCCGGCGACGGCGAGATGCTGCGCACCTCGCACGGCCGGCTCGTCCGCGCGGAGAGCGTGGAAGTGCGGGAGGGGGCGCTGGTGAAGGTCGCCGCCGCTTCGCCGAACGCGGGCGATCCCCGCGACGCGAACGGCATCGCCCTCAACGCCGACGGCACGCCCGCGCGCCGCGTCGCTCCGTCCACGGCGGCGGTCGCCGAAGGGCCGGGAGCGATCGCGACCATGGATGATGTGCGCCTCTTCGTCCGGAGCCGCCAATGAGAAAGCTCTTCGCCATCGCTCTTCTGATCACCGCCGTATCGGCGCTCGCCCAGAATCGGACGGCGAGCTGCACCTGCGGCGTCCCGGGCTCCGTCCCCACCACGTGGGAGATCCGCCACGTCGATCCGACCGCCCAGCAGGCGGCCGTCAACGCGTTCAACACCTGGAACCTGTACGTCGACGTGCTGCGCCCGCAGGTCGGCTCGGCCGTCAACTACGACTTCGGCAACGGTCACAACGAGATCCTCTTCTTCGACTTCTCCACGGTGCCCGGCCTCGACGCGAGCACGGTCGGCTTCGCGCCGTCGCTGCCGCAAGGAGCGTTCGGTAACTTCAACCAGTGCCCGATGCCGGCCGGCACGAGCTGCGGCATCTTCAGCGAGGCGGACGTCTGGCTGAGCAACGCCATCGACTGGCACGTGGCCAAGCCGAACGTGGACGACTCGCGCGATGCGGCCTACTACTACTCCACGGCCATCCACGAGATCGGCCACACGATGGGCCTCCATCACAACTTCAAGAACGTCTCGACGATGAACTACTACCAGGACTACGCCGGGCAGTTCGTCTCCCGCGCCGACGTGCTGGCCGCCCGGAGCCAGTTCCCATCCCGGACGAAGACGGTGAGCGACCTGGCCACGTACGCCTTCCGCTACAACGCCGACCAGCAGAACGGCTCGTACGGCAACGGCGCGCTGACGCCGGCCAGCGTGAGCCCCTCGCAGGTCTCCGCCGGCGGCAGCGTGACGATCAGGAACTGGACGATCGAGAACCTCGGCACGAGCGCGGTGACCTCGGCCCGGCTGCGCTTCTTCCTCTCCACGGATACGAACATCACCACCAGCGACGTCTACATCGGCGGCTTCAAGTGGGAGCCGCTCACGACCTGGTCCGACGACCCGGACGGCTTCCAGTTCACCATCCCTGCCGGCACCCCCGCCGGCCAGTACTACCTCGGCGCGATCGTCGGCTCGGGCGACAACCTCGATCAGGACGCGATCACGTACAACAACTCCTGGTACCTGCCGGCGAAGATCACGGTCGGCGGCGGCGCCCCCTCGGCCGTGTGCACGCCGTCGGCGAACCGCGCCTGCCTCAACAACAACCGCTATGGCGTGGAGCTGACGTTCCGCACGCCGGACGGCGCGCAGAAGAACGCCACGGCCATCAAGTACACGGAGAACTCGGCGCTCTACTGGTTCTCCGGCCCGGACAACATCGAGCTGGTGGTGAAGGTCCTCGACGCCTGCGGCTTCGCCAACCACTACTGGGTCTACGGCGCCGCCGCCACGGACCTGCAGTTCACCCTCACGGTGACGGACAGCAAGAGCGGCAAGGTCAAAACGTACACGCACGCGGCCGGCACTCCGGCCACGGCCATCACCGACCAATCGACGTTCGACACATGCCCATGACGGCTTCGTAATAGCGCTCCGGCTCGACGGCGGGGATCTCGCAGTGCCCCGCCGTCTCGCTCGTGAGCAACTGCTTCTGCACCTTTAGCCCGTCATAAAGCCGCATCCCCAACGCGAACGGAATCACCTGATCGCGCTTCCCGTGCATCACCAGCACCGGAACGTTCGCGTCGTTGAGCCAGTCGGTGGTTCTCAGCGCCCGCGGCGCGAGCCATCCCAGGCCGTACAACTTGTTCCCCATCGCGGCGAGGGAGGGGAAGGAGTTCTCGATGATGACCGCCTTGGCCTTCCTGTTCTTCGCCACATACGCGGCATAAGGCCCGCCCAACGACTCCCCGTAGAGCACCGCCTCTTTTTTGAAGAGGTCATACGCCGCAATCGCGTCCTCGAACAAGGCGTGCTCGTTCGGCGTGCCGCCGCTCTTCCCGTAACCCCGCCAGTCGAACACGAACACGCTCACCCCGCGCGACGCCAGCTCCGCCGCGATCGCCCCCCGGTCGGTGATGTTCCCTCCGTTCCCGTGAAACCAGATGACCATCTCGTCCGTCCTCCCGCGAAACAGCCACCCATGCAGCTTCACGCCATCCGCGGAGGTGAACCACACGTCCTCCGGCTGAACCTTGTACGCCCTCGGGTCGTAGTTCCCCTCCCTGCTCGGAAAGAACATCGAGGTGCGCCGCAGGTACTGCGAGAACGCCCAAAGCACGGCGAGGAGAACGAGGGCGAAGATCAACACGCGGCGCATCATGCCCCGATCTTACGAGGGTAGGGAACCGCCGCCCTCGTCACTCTCCTATCGCATGAGCTATCTCGATCTGCCGCGGCTGCACTTCTTCGGGACCTTCACCGCCCAGCCCTCCACGGTCAACAACGATCCGAACAACTACAACGTCGCGTTGCCGGTGGACGACCCGTCGTGGAATCCGAACGGGACGCATTACTTCGGGTTCATCGGCTGCAAGGTCACGGGCGTGGTGATGCCGGACGGCTCGAAGACCGATCCGGTCATCGGCGGGGCGCTGACGACGCCGGCACAGGGGAAGCCGGGGGCGGCGGTGCTCGTCGACCTCGACACCGAGCAGCAGCTCGTGTCGCAGATCTTCGGGCTGCAGGTCACCGTCGCGCTGCCGAAAGGCGGGGCAATCACCGGCACGATGGAGACCGTCAACTTCTTCGACATCACCTTCGCCCGCGTGCACGACGGGCCGGGCGACGACAGTGGGGCGAGCGCGGTCTACCAATCCGTCCTGCGCAACGTGCAGTGGACGGGGACGAAGGGCTCGCCCTTCGCCCAGGCGCTGCAGCAGGCCAGCCCCAACACGCTCTCCATCCGCTTCGTGGTCGATCTCTTCAGCCCCTCGACCAAGATCGGCCGCGTGACCGGCACGATCGGGCCTTACTACGAAGGCGAGCCGACCAGCTTCACGAACGCGCGCTTCCTCCGCCCGACGGCTGTCACGCAGTGGGGGAACCTCAACTTTGCCCCGGCGAAGAGTGACCCGCGGCGGGGCGTCATCACCTTCGACTTCGGCAACGCATTCCCGGTCGACTCCAACGGCTCGGTGACCGGCTTCCCCGCGCCGCTGCAGGCGGTCGTCCAGCCGGCCAGCGGGCCTCCCGTCGTCCTCGGCACCATCGACACGAGCGACGCGGCGTACCGGAATACCGCGTTCGTGCAGGAGTTCCAGGCCGACCCGAAAGTGCTGCAGTCGGCGCCCACCGCCGTGGCCGTGCAGTCGCTGCCGGCGCACGGTGTGCCGGCGCGGCTGGTCAACGTCCTCGCGGAGAACCCGACCGGCGCGTACGTGAACGTCGCGCCGTACGTGCTCCGCCTCAGCCCGGGCGACGTGGCCGTGGCGACGTTGTGGGCCAACGTCTTCGAGCAGCCGGCGGCGCATGTGATCGTCAATCTCGCCGCGTACGACAACGTCCTGCAAGGGACGCAGACGCTGCCGGTGGCCACGCCGCCCGACGCCATCGTCTTCCCCGGCTCCGTGACCACCGACATGAACGGCCGCGCGCAGTTCGCCATCTCGGCCAAGGACCCCGGCACGCCGCGCCAGTTCGCCGGCGGCGCGTTCATCGACGGGCAGGTATACGGCATCGGCTTCCAGTGGTCGGAAGACACCACGCCCGACCCGTTCGCCTTCTTCAGCGTGAAGATCTTCAGCGGCTACCAGGCGCCCGCCGCGCCGACGTGGGTGAACGACGTCCGCCCCGTCCTGGCGCAGTACGCCCATCTCTACCCGGCCATGCAGGCCATCATCAAGCTGGACGACTTCAGCGCGGTGGTGAAGAACATCATCCCCATCATCGCCCGGCTCAGCCTCCCCTTCGACGACCCGCGCCTGATGCCCGTCACGCGCGAGCTCTCGCCGGCGAAGCGGAACATGATCCTCGACTGGGCCCGGATCGGGCATCCGCAGAACTGAGATGACGAAGCCGGACGAGCTCATGCTCGAAGCGATTGCGGAAGCGGAGAAAGGTCTGGCCGAAGGCGGCATCCCGATTGGCTCGGTGCTCGTCCGGGACGGCAAAGTCATCGGCCGCGGCCACAACCGAAGGATCCAGCGCGGCAGCGTCACGCTTCATGGCGAGATGGATGCGCTCGAGAATGCCGGCCGTCTTCCGGCGCGCGTGTATCGGGAGTCCGTTCTGTACACGACGCTGTCGCCGTGCGCGATGTGTACGGGAGCCATTCTCCTTTACGGAATCCCGCGCGTGGTGGTGGGGGAGAACACGACGTTCATGGGCGAGGAGGATCTGCTCCGCTCGCGCGGCGTGGATGTCGTGGTGCTCCAGGATGACGCCTGCATCGGGATGATGAAAACGTTCATCCGCGAGCATGCGGAGCTTTGGAACGAAGACATCGGCGAATGAGCGGCCTCACAGCGCCAGCGGCAGTGGCGGCTCCGGCGTCCGGTGCAGCAGCTCCTGGGTGAGCACCGAGAGCGTCCCGTCGACGCGCGCGCAGAGCTCGTCGGAGTGGAAGTTGAAGAACTTCGCAGAGAACGACAGCGCCTCGTGCGCGGCGAAGAACCGCAGCACCGGCGAGTCGCCCGCATCGATCTTCAGGTCGGCATTGACCACGCCGTCGTAGATCTCGCGGCCGATCCAGCCGACGGAGAGCGTCGGGGTGAGCGTCGGAATGCCGAATTCCTGCGAGCCGCCGAGGTGGGCGATGCGCTTGGCCAGGTTGCGGCCGGCGGGCGTGCCGGTGCGGTCGGCGGGGGAGAGGGCGCGGTAGTCGTCGAGCAGGACCAGGCGGCGCTGCTCGGAGAACTGCTTGAGGGGGATGATGCCGTACGCCTGCAGCTCCTTCTGCGGCAGCGGCTTGAAGCCGTGCGCCTGCGGGCGGTCGGTGAGCTCCTTCGAGCCGCCCGAGAGCCGCGTCCCGACGTGCACCTCGAAGCAGTCGAACGGCTCCTGCCCGTCCGGCCACTGCTCGAAGGGCTCCTGCTCGGCCGGGTTGTTCGGGAAGTTCGACGCGTAATACGTGTTCGGCCCGAGGCTCACCTTCTCGCCGATGACCGGATCGCCGGCCGGGCAGTCGACCGTGCCGCTCTCCGTGTCGCCCTCGATCTGCGTGACGAACACGCCGATCGGCGCCACGTGCGTGCGCAGCGCGACCGGATCGTGGAAGCGGAGCACGCGGCCCACCGGCTGGCCGGGCTTCAGCGGGATGTTGTCCGTCTTGGGGACGAAATCCGGCTCGCCTTCCAGCGCCCAGGTCCAGCCCTGGTCCGTGCCGCGCGGCTCGTTGTAGAAGTCCATGTTCGTGGCGAAGCGGACCTCGTACCGCCCCATGAAGCGGATGCGCGGATTCGCCACGGCCGTGAAGGAGACCGTCGCCTCGATCTTGCCGTACACCTCGACCTGCAAGGTGATGTCGCCCTTCTGCTTGCTCGCCTCCAGCGCCGTGAGCGTCGCCGTCTCGCCGGCCTTCAGCGTCGTCTGCGAGAGCTCCACCTTCACCGCCGTCTGCACGCGCAGCGTGGCCGAGCCCGAGCCGATGGAGATGCTCGCGGGGAAGCTCGTGCCGCCGACAGGGGCGATGAGGATGCCCTCCTTGGCGACGGTGCCGTTCACCTTCACGTCGATGCTCATGGCTGTCATCCTGAGCCGCGGAGACGGCGAAGGATCCGTACCGATCTTGCGCTGCGCCTGAAGGTACGGATCCTTCGCCGTCTTCGCGGCTCAGGATGACACAACGTAAGCCGCCGATTTAAGGATGTCAATGCATCAGGCCGACAGCCGCTCCCAGTCGCCGTCCGGCGCGTCGAGCGCCAGGGCCAGGCCGCCGTCCGACCCGACGAAGACCGGGTCCTGCATGTACGTGACCTTGCCGCCGCCCACCTGGCGCAGCGCGTCCTCCAGCGCCTGGGGCAGGCCGCGGATGAGGCCGCCGCCGCCGCTGAGGATGATGTTGTTGCGCACCCGCTCCTGGAACTCAGGCTCGACGCGCGCCAGCAGGTCGAGCATCGTCTCGATGACCGGGCCGACCAGCGTCTCGCACGCCGTCG
>DATEOX010000216.1:0-3514 GCA_035273585.1 Thermoanaerobaculia bacterium | reverse complement strand
TACGTCCCGCAAGGCGCAGGCCTCATCGCTCAGCTGCAGCAGAAGGGTGTCGTGATCAAGGCGGAGCCGCCTGCTCAGCCGAGCCTGCTTGGTAGCCTGCTGTTGTCGCTGCTGCCGATCGCGCTGATGATTGGCATCGTGGTTTGGCTGTCGCGCAGGGCCATGGGCCAGCAAGGCGGAGGTGGCGGTCTGATGTCCATCGGCAAGTCCAAGGCGAAGCTTTTGACGGAGGCGCATGGCCGCGTCACCTTCGACGACGTGGCCGGCATCGACGAGGCCAAGGAAGACCTGCAGGAGGTCGTGGAGTTCCTGCGCGATCCGCAGAAGTTCCAGCGCCTCGGCGGCCGCATTCCCCGCGGCGTGCTGCTCGTCGGCCCTCCCGGCACCGGTAAGACCCTGACCGCCCGCGCGGTCGCCGGCGAGGCCAACGTGCCGTTCTTCACCATCTCGGGCTCCGACTTCGTCGAGATGTTCGTCGGTGTCGGCGCCTCCCGCGTGCGCGACATGTTCGAGCAGGCGAAGAAGAACGCCCCCTGCATCATCTTCATCGACGAGATCGACGCGGTCGGCCGCCATCGCGGCGCCGGCTTAGGGGGCGGCAACGACGAGCGCGAGCAGACCCTCAACCAGCTCCTCGTCGAGATGGACGGCTTCGAAGCCAACGAGGGCGTGATCATCATCGCGGCCACCAACCGTCCCGACGTGCTCGATCCGGCGCTCCTGCGTCCGGGCCGCTTCGACCGCCAGATCGTCGTCCCGAACCCGGACGTCACCGGCCGCGAGAAGATCCTGCGCGTCCACGTGCGCAAGGTGCCGCTGGCTCCCGACGTGGACCTGAAGGTGATCGCCCGCGGCACCCCCGGCTTCTCGGGCGCCGACCTGATGAACCTGGTCAACGAGGCGGCGCTGCTGGCCGCCCGCCGCGGCAAGCGCATCGTCACGATGAAGGAGTTCGAGGACGCCAAGGACAAGGTGATGATGGGCGCCGAGCGCCGTACCCTGGTCATGACCGACGACGAGAAGCGCCTGACCGCCTATCACGAGGCCGGCCACGCCGTGGTGGCGCTCAACGTCCCGGCGACCGATCCGGTCCACAAGGCCACCATCATTCCGCGCGGCCGCGCGCTCGGCATGGTCATGCAGCTGCCCGAGCGGGACAAGCTGTCCATGTCCTACGAGCAGATGACCTCGCGTCTCGCCATCATGATGGGCGGCCGCATCGCCGAGGAGATGATCTTCGGCAAGGACAAGGTCACCTCCGGCGCCCAGTCGGACATCGAGCAGGCGACCCGCCTGGCCCGCATGATGGTGACCAAGTGGGGCTTCTCGCCCGAACTCGGCACGGTCGCCTATGGCGAGAACCAGGACGAGGTCTTCCTCGGCATGTCCATGGGGCGCCAGCAGAACATCTCCGAGGCGACCTCCCAGAAGATCGATTCGGAGGTCCGCCGCCTGGTCGAGGACGGTCTCAACGATGCCCGGCGCATCCTGACCGAGAAGGCGCACGAGCTCGAAGCCTTGGCCCGCGGCCTGCTCGAGTACGAGACCCTGTCCGGCGACGAGATCCGCCATCTCCTCGACGGGCAGCCTCCGGTGCGCGACACCGGCGAGGCCGTCACCCCCAGCCGCGGCTCCGCCGTGCCCACGGCCGGCCGTGGGCGCCCGCGGGAAACCGACGGGGGCATGGAGCCCCAGCCGCAGGCCTAAAACGTCTGTCCGTGTAAAATTCAGGACGCCCGCCTCCCGGCGGGCGTTCTTTTTTGTTTACCTCAAAGATCTAATAATCCCTAAGGACCAGGTTTAAGGTTTGTAACAATCGCTTATCACTTGTGATGGCGCGCATTGGCTCAAGTCCCTTGACCTAATTCAGGGAGGTTGCTTTGAAAAAGCCAAAGCGCGCAATGGCGCTACGGAATGCGGAGACAAAGCACGTGCGTAAATACTTCGGAACCGATGGCATCCGGGGCCGCGCCAACGGAATCATCACGCCGGACCTGGCCCTGCGGGTCGGACAGGCGGCGGGTCTCATGTTCCAGCAGCGCGGCGATTACCGTCACCGGGTCGTGATCGGCAAGGATACGCGGCTCTCCGGCTATATGATCGAATCCGCCCTTCAGGCCGGCTTCACCTCCGTGGGGATGGACGTGCTGCTGCTGGGTCCGATCCCGACCCCCGCGGTCGCCATGCTGACGCGCTCCATGCGCTGCGACCTGGGTGTCATGATCTCGGCCTCCCACAATCCCTATGAGGACAACGGCATCAAGCTGTTCGGCCCCGACGGGTTCAAGCTCAGCGACGACAGGGAGCTGCAGATCGAGGCTCTGATCGATTCCGACCTGACGCTGCGTCTGGCCGGGTCGTCCACGCTCGGTCGCGCCAAGCGCATCGAGAGCGTCCAGGCCCGCTATATCGAGTTCGCCAAGCGCACCCTGCCGCGCCAGGTCGACCTGGAAGGCATGCGCGTGGTGATCGACTGCGCCAACGGCGCCGGCTACAAGGTCGCCCCGGAGGCCCTGTGGGAGCTCGGCGCCGAAGTGGTCTCCATCGGCGTGGAGCCCAACGGCTTCAACATCAACCACGACGTCGGCTCCACCGCGCCGGATGCCCTGATCCACAAGGTGCGCGAGCTGCGCGCCGACGTGGGCATCGCCCTCGACGGCGACGCGGACCGGGTGCTGATCGTCGACGAGAAGGGCCACAGGGTCGATGGCGACCAGCTCATGGGCGTCGTCGCCCGCTCCTGGAAGGAGGACGGCCGCCTGGCGCAGCCCGGCATCGTCGCGACGATCATGTCCAATCTCGGCCTGGAGCGCTATCTGAACGGCATGGGCCTCGGCCTGGTGCGTACCGCCGTCGGCGACCGCTACGTGCTCGAGCACATGCGCGCCCACGGCTACAATCTCGGCGGCGAGCAGTCGGGCCACATCATCATGTCCGACTACAGCACGACCGGCGACGGCCTCGTGGCGGCCCTCCAGCTCCTCGCCGTGGTGAAGAGCCTCGGCAAGCCGGTTTCGGAGGTCTGCCATTGCTTCGAGCCGCTGCCGCAGGTCCTCAAGAACGTGCGCTACAAGTCCGGCAAACCGCTGCAGGAATCCTCGGTCATCCAGGCCATCGAATCCGGCCGCGAGACGCTCGGCAATGCCGGCCGCCTCGTGATCCGTCCGTCCGGCACCGAGCCCGTCATCCGCGTGATGGGCGAAGGCGACAACGAAGACCTCGTCAACCGCGTGGTGGACGACGTGGTGGAAGCCGTCACCCAGGCCGCGTCGAGGGCCGCTGCGTAAGCACGGCTTCCGTTCCGCTTTCAAAACAAACGCCCCGGCGAGATAATCGCCGGGGCTTTTGTTTTCTGTCGTCCTGGTGGTGCGTGCGTCTCTGAACCTCATCCAGAGCAGCCTGCGCAGCAGGCGTCTCGAAAGAGGATTCAGAGAGCACTGGACCGCCCTCGACCTTCGGGACGGAGCCGACGCTCCTCCTCAGGATGAGGATCGAGGGAGAATGCGCCCTCTCC
>DATEOX010000215.1:0-2069 GCA_035273585.1 Thermoanaerobaculia bacterium | reverse complement strand
TCGTCTCGCAGTCGCGCGGCGCCCTCCTCGCCGCCGCCGCCGGCTTCGGCATCCTCGGCACGCGCGTCCTCGCCGCGCGCAACACCCGCGCCGGCACGCTACTGCGCGTCATCGCCGCCTCGGCCGGCGGCGTGCTCCTCCTCACCGCCGTGATCCTCTGGCTGGGCAGCGAGCGGACGGTGCTCCGCCGCCTCGCTCCGACGGAGGCGGAGACCGCGACGTTCGTCGGCCGGCGCATCGGCATCAGCGCGGCCCTCGGCGTCTGGCAGGACTTCCCCATCCTTGGCAGCGGCGCGGGAACGTTCGAGCGCGTCGTTTCCATGCATCAATCCGAGGACCTGGGGAAGACCTATCACCACGCCCATGACGATTACATGGAGATCGGCGCCACGATGGGCACTGCCGGCTTCGTGGTGGCCATCGTCGCGCTCATCGGCGGCTACGCGGGCCTGATGCGCGGCACGTTCGGCCGCCGCGGCGCGTCGCTCCCGTGGCGCCGCCGCGCGTTCCAGATCGCCGCGCTGACCAGCCTGACCATCGCCATGGTCCACGCGCTGTTCGACTTCAACTTCTACATACCGGCCAACGCCGCGACGCTCGCCGCGATCGTGGGAGCGGCGGTGGCGCCGCGGAAGGTCAGCCGAGGCGCACGAGCCTCCGGAGACGATTCCTGGTCCAGGGGTTGATCAGCCGCACCTCGATGCGATGCGTCCCGCCGTCGAGGGGCACATCGAACGTCCGCTCCGTCTCTATCGGACTTTCCGCCACGCGCAGGTCATCCACCAGCACCTCGACGTAGGGCGGCACTTCATCGCGCTGCACGGTCATGACGCGCAGCGGCAGCGTCTGCGGTCCGTCGACGGTGCGCCAGGCGTGCTCGCAGACGTCCGTGCCGCAGAGGCCTTCCCACTGCGCGGCCGTCGCCGCGGCGGCGGCCTTCTGCTCATGCGCCGCGGCGAGCTCCGGGTTGCCGTGGCGGCGCTCCCACGCGGCGCGCTCGAGGTGATAGAGACGCCACTGCGGGCCGGTCGTGGCCGGGTACTGCATTTCGATCTCCGCCGCGCGGTCGGGGGCGCGGGTGGCGAGGGCGAGGCGCGCGCGGGTGGCGTCGGTCGCCGAGCCGGGCGCGTGGACGAGCGCGTCGATGCCGCTCAGCGAGCCGATGTTCCGACGGAGGGCGTAATCGACCACCTCGTCGATGGTGCCGGGGCGGTGCGGATCGACGTCCAGCGGGCGGGCGGCGAGGAGCTCGAGGATGTGGGCCACGAGCGGCTCGTCGGCGCGGTCGAGGTTCGGGGGGATGGCCTGCACGAGCTCGATGGGCGTCAGCTCGGCGCGGTGCAGCTCCAGCTCGGTGAGCCGCTTGCGCTGCAGCTCCGTGCGCAGCGCGCGGTAGTCGTCGAAGCGGCCGTTCGCCGCGGAGAGGTCGAGCAGCTCGGTGAGCGAGTCGATCGTGCCGGGATTCGCGCGGCGGAGGAGCGACATGTCGCCCATCAGCGCGAAGAGCTCGCGGTAGCCGCGGTGGAAGAAGTCGCGGTCGCGGAGGAGCGGTTCCAGCTCGTGCATCACCGCGGCGCGGTCCGCCTCCGACAGCTCGGCCCAGTGGAAGAGTCCCGCGCGGACGAATGCCGCGTGCGGGTTCGTGCGCAGCGGCGCGAGGTGCGAGGAGAGCGCATGCGCGGCGCGCCAGAGGGCGAAGCGGCGCTCGTCCGGCAGCGGCGTGTCGAGGGCCAGGTCGGCCGTGCGGCTGGCGGCCATCCAGTCCGCCGGATGCTTGGCCAGCCAGGAGGCGAGGGGCGGGAGGGTGTCGGGGGGCGCGGGCGGCTGATGATGCGTGGCCAGGAAGAGAGCGGCCCCGAGGAGCGCGGCGAGAGCGATCGTGTAGTACTTCCTCATCATCGCGCGGCCTCCGTCAGGATGCGCTCCCAGTTCGCCATCGCCACGGCCGGGGCGAAGCGCTCCTCGTACAGCGCGCGGCCACGGGCGCCCATCTCGTTGGCTCGCGCGCGGTCGGCAGCGAGCGCGCGGATGCCGCCCGCCAGCGCGGCAACGTCGCCCGCTGCGACGGC
>DATEOX010000214.1:0-12023 GCA_035273585.1 Thermoanaerobaculia bacterium | reverse complement strand
TCTACGTCGGCCGGCTCGTCGAGGAGCAGAAGCGGGTCATGCTCCTCCCGGAGTTGCTGCGCGCGGTGACGCGGCCGTACCACCTCACCGTGGTCGGCGACGGGCCGGACCGGGCCCGGTTGCAGGAGGCATTGCCGGAGGCCACCTTCACCGGCTTCGTCGATCCGGATCGCGTGGCGCCGCTGTATGCGTCGAGCGACCTGCTGCTGAACGTGTCGAGCTACGAGGGGTTCGCCATCACCGTGATGGAGGCGTTTGCCGCCGGCTGCGTGCCGCTCATCACGCCGCTGCCGAGCCTCGACCGCGAGCTGCTGCGCGACGGCGAGAACTGCTTCCTCGTGCCGGTCGAGCGGATGGCCGCGGTGCTGAACGAGGTCACGCCCGAGCAGCTCGCGAGGATGTCGGCCAAGGCGATGGATGCCGCGCCGGCGCTCTCCATCGAACGGACGGTTGCGGCGTACAACGACTTCTTCGCCGAGCTCGGCAACGGGAAGAAGCCGTGGCGCGAGATCAGGATGAAGGCGTGGGACATCAGCGCCGACAACCCCTGGCTGCCGGCGACCACGCTGGCCAGGCGGCTGCGGGTCCGCCTGCGACAATGGAGGCGCGCATGACCGTCTCCGTCCTCCTTCCCGCGTACAACGCCGCGCGATACGTGCCCGAGGCCATCGCCAGCGTGATGGCCCAGACGTACAAGGATTGGGAGCTGGTCGCGATCGACGACGCGAGCAGCGACGACACGGCGCACATCCTCGAGGCATGGGCGGCGCGGGAGCCGCGCATCCGCGTGTTCCGCAACGAGGCAAACCGGGGCATGACCGGCAACTGGAACCGCTGCCTGGCGGAGGCGCGGCACGAGCTGGTCATCAAACTGGACGCTGATGACGTGCTGCGGCCGCGCGCGCTCGCTGTGCTCACCGAGGCGATGCACGGCGATGCGATTGCGGCGGGGGTGCGGACGCTGATGTGCGACGAGCAGCTCGAGCCGTTCGGCGCGCTGCCGGCGGACGAGGCGATGCTCCGCGCGGGCATCGATCCGTACCGCGATCACGACCTGCCGGCGGCGCGCTGGTGGGACGTCGCCGCGCACGGCCATCAGCTCTGGCACAGTTGCGCGCTCCTCTTCCGCCGCTCGCTCGTCGGCGGCGGATGGGACGAGCGCTTCGGCTGCGCCTCCGATACGGAAGTCATCTCCCGCGTGCTGGAGCAGGATGGCGTCGTCGCCCACCGGGCATACGTCGGCGTCTGGTACCGCACCGTGCCCGACTCGGTCAGCGGCGTCTTCCGCCGCAACGACTGGCTGGTGTGGGAAGGGGTGGCGGGCAACCTCCTCACGCTGGCCCGGGTGCGGAAGCATCGCGAGCTGCCGCGCGGTCTGCGCATCCGCTACGCGTATCTGTGGGAGCGCTGGCAGAAGCGCAGCGATGCGTTGCCGCCGGCGATCGCCGCGAAGCTGGAGGATGTGGTGGGCGGCCTGGAGCCGCCACCTGCCGCCGACCGCGCCTTGTGGCGGGTGCGCAAGGTCATCGCCGGATGACGTTCAGATCGCCGACGCGGCCGATCCGCGTGCCCGGGACACTCCGCGCGTCGTCATCATTCAAAACCGCGTAGTTCCACGAGGAGACACCCTGCGGCAGGATGATGCCGCCGTGCCACGGGTTGTAGTGGCCGTCATTCGGATAGCGCGTCTCGATCAACCGCAGCCAGCGGTCGTCGTAGGCCAGGATGCGCAGCGCGAACGACGGCTCCGGCGCGCGCCAGCCGTAGACGACGACGCCCCGCACGGCGGCGTGAATGGCGTGATGCGCGGCGACGCCCTCCACGAGCCGCTCCCGATGCGTGCGCAGGTCGCCGGCGATCGCCTTCGCCCCGACGCCGACCGCGAGCAGGCAGACCGCGGCGAGCACGTCGCGCCGCTGCACGGCATGCGCGGCGACGGCGAAGAGCAGCGCGGCCGTCACGCCGTTGGCCAGGATGTAGCGCGGCGGCATGTAGCGGATGGCCACCGCGTACGTCATCACCGTCGCGGCGATGCCGAAGACGACGAGCGGCAGCAGCTTCCGCTTCCGCCACGCCGCGATCACCGCGCCGATCGCGATCAGCAGAAGCCACGCATGCCATACCTTCGCACTCGCGACAGCGCCCGCCAGCACGCTCGAAGGCGCGAGCGAGGCCGAGCCGCTGCCGTACTCGCCGGACCGCGAGGCGAACTGGAACAGCCGGCCGAAGATCGCGCCGTAGTTCGGAATGATCGGAATGGTGAAGAGCACGAATCCGGCTACATACCCGCAGACCGCGACCGGAATGCGCCGCCAGCGCCGCGCGACGATCAGTGCGAGGAGGTGCGCCGGCACCCAGGCCACGAACGTGAACTTCGTCGCGATGCACAGCCCGATGGCGAGCGCGGCGAGCAACGTGCTGCCGCCCTCTCGCAGCTCCCGCCAGATCAGCGCCGCCGCCACCCCGCCCACGACGAAGTACACCGCCTCCGGACTCCAGACCGTAAAGTACTCCAGCGCCTGCGGCGCGGCGAAGAAGGTGAAGATGGCGATCGCCCCGAGGATGGGCGGCACGTCGCGCAGGACGACGCGGGCCAGGAGGTACGCGGTGCCGATCGTCAACACGAACGTCAGCGAGTAGGCCAGCAGGCGGAAGGCATCGAACGTCAGCGGCGTGCGGCCGGTGAGGAGCGCCAGCGGCACGCTCATCAGGATCACCGGCCCGCCCGGCGTCTCCAGCGGCAGCGGCCAGCGCGCCGTGGCGATGCGCAGCGCGTTGTAAAAGTACAGCGTCTCGGGGTCGTAGAACGTGATCCAGAACGGCCGCGGATGGAGCAGCACCTTGTGCACCCAGACGCAGAGCACCGGCAGCAGCCCGATCGCCACCGCCAGCCACGCGCTGCGCTTCATGCGCGCGTCCACTCCAGTTGCGGCGCGACCTTCCCCTGCCGCCCGTCGCGGGCCACGAGGCTGTTCTGCTCGCTCACGCTGAACGACAGCACGTTGTCGCGCAGGATGTCGTACCCGCCGCACGGCTCGGTCACGCTCAGAAAGTACCGCCCCGGCGCGAGGAGATGCGGCGGAATGTGCACCCGCCATTGATGCGTGCCCAGCGTCCAGGCGTGATAGTTCTGCGGGTACTTGTCCGAGCTGGTCGTGGTCAGCAGCACCTCGCCCGAGTCATTGCGCAGGATCACTTCGATGCGCCCCGGCGAGAACGACGTGTTGATGGAGAAGTCGATGACCACATCGACCCCGGCATCCGCCGGGATCGCCTCCACCGCCTCCCCCGTATCGCCTCGCACGACGGACACGGAGTGATAGTGAAACGCCTCGGTGGTCGCATGCCGCGGCGTCCACACCAGGTCGTTCTGCAGCCCCTCGGAGAGATAGCGGCCCACCACTGCCGCCGTCGGTCCCTCCGCCTTCACCCGCCCTTCCACGAGCCACACCACCCGCTGGCAGAGGCTCGTCACGGTGGCCATGTTGTGGCTGACCACGATCACCGAGCGCCCTTCCGAGCGGATGCTGCGCATCTTGCCCAGGCACTTCTGCTGGAACTGCGCGTCGCCGACGGCCAGCACCTCGTCGACGATCAGGATCTCCGACTCCAGGTGCGCGGCCACGGCAAACGCCAGGCGCACGTACATCCCGGACGAGTACCGCTTGACCGGCGTGTCGATGAACTTCTCGACCTCGGAGAACGACACGATCTCGTCGAACTTGCGCCGGATCTCCGCCCGCCCCATGCCCAGGATCGCGCCGTTGAGGAAGACGTTCTCCCGCCCGGTGAGCTCGGGATGGAAGCCGATGCCGACCTCCAGCAGACTGGCCACGCGCCCGTACACGTGCACCTCGCCGACGGTCGGCTCGGTGATCTGGCTGATGATCTTCAGCAGCGTCGATTTGCCCGCGCCGTTCTTCCCGATGAGGCCCACCACTTCGCCGTCGCCGACCGTGAAGCTGACGTCGCTCAGGGCCCAGAAGTCGGTCCCTTCCTGCGGCGGCGGGCGGAAGCCGTGCCGGAGGGCGTACATCAGCCGCTCGCGCAGGAGCTGGTACGCCGTCGATCCCGTGCCGAGGCGGTAGAGCTTGGAGACGCCGTAGCCGGCGACCATCGTGTGCATTAGATGAAGTCCGCGAAGCGCGGCTCGGTCTGTTTGAAGTAGTACAGGCCGCCGAAGAGGATGACCATCGTGATGAGTGTCCCGGCGATGAGGCCCGGCACGTACAGCGGCGTGCGCCCGAGGATCGACCAGCGGAAGCCGTCGATGACCGCGACCATCGGGTTGAGGGAGTAGAGGAAGCGCCACTGCTCCGGGATGCGCGAAGTGCTGTAGGCCACCGGCGAGGCGTAGAGGCCGATCTGCACGATGAAGGGGATGAGGTGGCGGATGTCG
This sequence comes from Thermoanaerobaculia bacterium, assembly GCA_035273585.1. Classification (GTDB taxonomy): domain Bacteria; phylum Acidobacteriota; class Thermoanaerobaculia; order Gp7-AA8; family Gp7-AA8; genus JAFAVZ01. The sequence goes on along the minus strand of DATEOX010000214.1, from coordinate 7,624 downwards.
CGGTACTTCACGTACCAGGCGGCGAACCACAATCCGAGGCCGATGGTCAGGGCCGCGCAGAGGATGATGAAGAAGGGGAGGAAGACGATGTGCGGCGAGGGGGCGAAGCGGTAGATGACCATGATCACGACCAAGAAGGCCATCGAGACGAGGAAGTCGATCACGCCGACGGCCACGGAGGCCAGGGGCAGGACGAGCCGCGGGAAATAAATCTTCGAGATCATGTGGCCGTTGCCGACGACCGTGTTCGCCGCGTCGGTGAAGGCGGTGGAGAAGAACATCCAGGGCAGGAGCGCGGCGAAGGTGAGGATCGGGTAGGGGATGCCGTCCGACGGCAGCTTGGCGATCCGGCCGAAGACGACGGTGAAGATGACCATGGTGACGAAGGGGCGGATGAAGGCCCACATCACGCCGATGGCCGTCTGCTTGTAGCGGAGGACGACGTCGCGCCAGGCGAGGAAGCCGACCAGCTCGCGGTAGCGCCACAACTCGTCGAGGTCGAGACGGGCCAGGCCGGTGCGGCGTTTGATGACTCTGTGCATGGTCGTGTTCGTGTCATCCTGAGGCGCGCAGACGCCGAAGGATCTCCCGGCAAGCGCGAGGAGATCCTTCGCCCTCTACGGGGCTCAGGATGACACCAGCGCGTCGATGATAGCGTGCACGCGCGCCTCGAAATTGGGATAGGAGAAGAACTCCAGCCGCTCGGGGATGCGCCGCTCGCCGCGCCCGAGGAGCTCCATGATGGCCGAGCGGATCTCGGCCGGGCTGGAAGGATCGACGAGCAGCCCGAGCTCGCCGCCCAGGAGCGCCTCGCGGCCGCCGTCGAAGCGGCTGCCGATGGCCGGCACGCCGGAGGCCAGCGCCTCGAGGAAGACGAAGCCGAAGCCCTCGCCGCGGCTGGGCATCACGTAGACATCGGCCAGGTTGTAGAGGTCCGCCTTCTCGCTCTCCTCGAAGAAGCCGGTGAAGACGACGCGGTCCGCCACGCCGGTCTCTCCCGCCTTCTTCTTCAGCCGCGGCAGGTCGCTCCCGCCGCCGGCGATGAGGTACACGACGTCCGCCGGCAGCTCGGGCAGCACCTCGATGATCTCGTCGAAACCCTTGTACCGCTCCTCGGCCACCACCCGGCCGACGGTCAGCAGCACGCGTTTGCCGCGCAGTTGCCAGCGGTCGAGCAGCGCGTCGCTCTTCGACCGGATTCCGTACAGGCCGGCGCGGATGGCGTTCGGCAGGACGAACTTTTTTCCCGGGAAACGTGACCAGTCGAGGAAGCGGTCGAGCGTGAGCTGGCTGACCGCGACCACGCCGCGGCAGCGCTCCAGCACCCGCAGCGCGAACGGCGAGGCGATCGGCTTCCAGGCGTCGATGCCGTGCGTGATGAGCAGCGGGTCATTCGTCACCGCGCCCGCAACCGGCAGGAGGTTGACGTGCCCGCAGATGACGAGATCGAACTGCTGCCGCATCAGCTTGATGATCGTGCGCGCGTACGACGCGTTGCCGCGCGCCGCGTGGGCGAGGAAGGTGACCTTCGGCGGCAGCGCCTGCAGCTCGCCGCGGATGAGCCGCGGTACGACGACGGCTTCCGCCAGCCGCGGATGCGCCGAGAGGGCGCTGGTCAGCTCGCGATTGAACAAGGCGATGCCGCCGTGGCCGCCGTAGACATCGGTGCAGAGGAAGAGGACCTTCATTCAGAGAATGGCGCGCGGGCGTCCCGCCCGCCAGCCGCGGCACGTCTCGTGCCGCGGAATGCGTGATACCGCCGGGCGAGACGCCCGCCGGCTTGCGGGCGGGACGCCCGCGCTCCTATGCCGCCTCATATACCATCCGCGCCCAGCTCCGCATCCGCGTCGAGGTGCCGTCGGGCGGGAGCCCCAGCCACTGCGGCAGTGGCGTGAGGAAGCCGGTCTTCCGGCGGTGGGCGAGCCACTTCGGGAGCGGATGCGACGGCGCGGCGGCGAAGGCCTGCTTGCAGCGGCTGCCGTATTCGAGGAGCAGCGGCGCGAGCTGGCGCAGCAGCGCGGCGTCGACCAGCGGCGTCCGCACCTCCAGCGAGTGGGCCATGCTCGCCCAGTCGGTGTCGCGCAGGAGTTGGTTGCGCATGTACTGCGCCGCCTCCAGCACGGCCACCCGCCCGAACGACGTGCGCGGGTCGGGCTCGAGCTTCTCCCGCATCCGTCCGATGAGGTTCAGCCGCCCCAGTCCTTCTTCCGCATCGTCGCGCCCCATCACCGCCGGCAGCTCGTCCGGCATGAACAGCCCGCGCTTCACAAAGTACGCGCCGGCCCACGAGGCGCCGAAGTCGGCGATGGCTCGCGACTTCGGGCTCCTCGACGCGAGCCTCGCCACGCGCGAGCCGAACGGCAGGCGAGCCAGGCTGACGATGCGCGGCACCTCGCGGAAGGCCGGATAGCTGCCGAACAGCTCGTCGCCGCCGATGCCGGAGAGGGCGACCTTCAGGCCCAGCTCCGCTGCCGCCTTGCTCGCGAACCAGGTGTTCACGCCGTCGATGGTCGGCTGGTCCATGGCGGCGAAGATGCGCGGCAGGTCGTCGAGGAACTCGGCGCGGGTGACGAGGCGCGTCGTGTGCCGCGCGCCGCGCTCGCCGGCGAAACGCTCGGCCAGCGGCGCCTCGTCGTCATGCCCTCCGCGGAACTCCTCGAAGGTCGTGGTCACGGTGCGCAGCGGCTCGGACGTCCGCTGCGTGGCCAGGGCGAGGAGCGTCGTGGAGTCGATGCCCGCCGAGAGGAACGCGCCGACCGGCACGTCGGAGACGAGGTGGTAGTCGATCGACTCCGTGACCCGCTCGCGCAGCATCTGCTCCGGCGTCACCAGCCTGGCGATGCTCCGCTGCTCGTGCCCGCGGCGCAGCGCGGCGGCGATCGAGTAGTGCCGCCGCTCCGGGCCGCGTCCATTCGCGTCGACGAAGAACGACGTCCCGGCCTCCACGGCGCGGATCGATTGCCACGTGGTGAACGGCTCCGGCACGCTGCCGGTGAGGAAGAAGCCGGTCATGCCGGCCGCGTCGCGCGTCCGCGGCACGGCGCCGCCGGCGAGGAGCGCCTTCACCTGCGACGCGGCGCGGAACGTCTTCCCGTCATCCGCGAAGTAGAGCGGCTTGATGCCGTACGGATCGCGGGCCACGAAGAGCCGCCGCGCGCGGCTGTCCCAGATGGCCAGCGCGTACATGCCGCGCAACAGATCGACCATCCGCTCGCCGTCCCGCCGGAAGAGCTGCAGCAGCACCTCCGTGTCGGTCGTGGAGTGGAAACGCGCGCCGCCCGCCTCGAGGCGCGCCCGCAGCTCGCGGTGGTTGTAGATCTCGCCGTTGTAGGCGATGACCAGCTCGCGCTCGACGTCCCACATCGGCTGCGTCCCCTCCGGGGTGAGGTCGATGATGGCCAGCCGCCGCGCGCCGAGGCCGATGCGGCCGTCGACCCACGTACCGCCGGCGTCGGGGCCGCGACGGAACATCTGGTCCGTGATGCGCTGCAGCTCGTCGCGATCGACGGGCGGCGCATCGTCGCGATAGCCGAAACAGGCGGCGATCCCACACATGCGTCAGGCCGCGTCCGTCCCGACCACCGTCTCCGGCTCTTCGATCGGCTCGGCCCCTCGGCGCCAGTAGCGCAGGAAGGTGAGGGCCACGAAGCCGACGATGCCCAGCGTGTAGCCGTAGAGCTTCGTCCCCTGGTAGGCGGTCATCACCGCCGCGGCGGCGAAGAAGACGGTCACGATCCAGATGGTGAGCGTCGCCTTGAACGTGCTGCCGAAGCGGGCCACCAGGATGTGATGGATGTGCCGCCGGTCGGCGTTGAACATCCGGCTGATCCGCTCCCGCATCGTCGAGGCGTCGCGGAAGCGGTGGCTCATCACGAACAGCGTATCGATCACCGGCAGGGCCAGAGCCAGCATCGGGCCGCCGACGGCGAACGCGGTGGGCGACTTGCTCGGGCGGGCCAGCGAGCAGGCGGCGAGGATCAGGCCGATGAAGAGGGCGCCGCTGTCTCCCATGAAGATGCGCGCGGGCGGCCGGTTCCAGGGGAAGAAGCCGATCAGGCTGCCGGCCAGCGAGGTCATGATCACCAGCGAGAAGACGTCCTGGCGGATGATGGCCACGATGGCGAACGAGATGGCGACGGTGATGGAGACGACCGTGGCCAACGTGTCGATGCCGTCGATGAAGTTCAGGGCGTTGATCACGCCGACGATCCAGACCACCGAGGCCAGGAGGCCGATCACGCCGAGCTCGAACACCTGGCCGGCGATGGAGATGAAGGTGAACTTGAAGCCAAAGCTGACCAGGATCACCGCCGCGGCGGTCTGCACGAGGAACTTCTTCGGCGCGTTCGCCCCGACGATGTCGTCGTACACGCCGAGGCCGACGATGAGCGAGCCGCCGGCGAGCATGGCGAAGAGATAGGAGATGTTCTTCGCCACCAGCTCTGCCGCGTGGGAGTTGCCGGCCAGCAGGAGCAAGGGAAATCCGAAGCCGAAGATGATGGCCAGGCCGCCCAGGCGCGGCGTCGCGCTGGGGTGATGCTTGCGCTGGTCATCGGGGCGGTCGACCAGCCCGGCCTGCTCCGAGGCTTTACGCACGATGCCCGTGGCCACGTAGGACGTGACGGCACTGCAGAGGAACAGGAGTGTGAGCGCTGCGACCTCGGTGTGCATTGCTGGACCGGCTGTCAGGATAGCAGGCGGCGCCTCCGGAACGATGAACGAGGAAGGATGAACGATGAACGTCAATCTCGCGGCGGTCGTTCATCGTTCATCCTTCCTCGTTCATCGTTCCGGACAGCTACAATGCGCCCGACCGAAACGGCAGGAGCGAAGCACGACATGGCAGAACTACCGGGCATCGAGCGAGACACCCTCGACGTCGACGTGGTGATCGTCGGCGGAGGGCCGGCGGGCCTCGCCGCCGCGTACGAGCTCGCGCGGCTCGTGAAGGCGCACAACGAGTCCTCCGCCGAAAAGAAGCTGGAGGGTCTGTCGATCGCGCTGCTGGAAAAGGGGAAGGAGATCGGCTCCCACGGCATCTCCGGTGCGGTCATGGATCCGCGCGGCATCCAAGAGCTGATGCCCGACTTCCTCGAGCGTGGCTGCCCGGTCGAGGCGCCCGTCGGCCAGGACTCCTTCTGGTACCTCACGGAGAAATTCAAGCTCGCCGCTCCCATCAACCCCCCGCCCCTCAAGAACCACGGCAACTACGTGATCTCCCTCGGCGAGATGGTGCGCTGGCTGGGCGGCATCGTGGGCGAGATGGGAGTCGACGTCTTCCCCGAGTTCGCCGCGTCGCGCGTGCTCGTCGAGGAGGGGCGGGTGGTGGGCGTCCGCATCGGCGACAAAGGCATCGACAAGTACGGGAAGAAGAAGCCGAATTACGAGCCAGGAGTGGATGTCCGGGCCAAGCTCGTCATCCTGGCCGAGGGGCCGCGCGGGACGCTGACCAAGCAACTGTCGGGGCTCTTCGACCTCTACCAAGGCAAGAATCCGCAGGTCTACTCCCTGGGGATCAAGGAGCTGTGGCAACTGCCGGACGACCGTTTCCCGGCCGGCTCGGTCATCCACACCATGGGCTGGCCGCTGGACATGGACACGTTCGGCGGCGGCTTCATCTACGGGATGAAGGATCGCATCGTTGACATCGGACTCGTGGTAGGCCTCGACTATCGCAACCCGACCCTCGATCCGCATCACGAGTTCCAGCGCTACAAGCTGCATCCGGCCATCCGCAGGCTGCTCGACGGCGGCAGGATGATCGCGGCCGGCGCGAAGGCCATCCCGGAGGGCGGCTACTACTCGATGCCCCGCCCGTATGGCGACGGTTTCCTCATCCTCGGCGACTCCGCGGGGTACCTCAACGGCGCGCGGCTGAAGGGCATCCATCTCGCGATCAAGTCTGGCATCCTCGCCGCCGAGACGGCCCTGCACGCGCTGCTCGGCGAGGACTACTCGGCGAACCAGCTCCGCGAGTACGAGGACCTGTTCGAGAATTCGTGGGCCAGGGACGAGCTGTGGGCTCAACGCAACTTCCATCAGGCCTTCGAGTACGGGCAGCTCGCCGGCATGTTCAACGCCGGCGTGGGCATCGTCACCGGCGGCCGCGGCTTCGGCTTCATGACCCGCCTCGACGGCCACAGCGGCCACGAGCGGATGGAGCGCATCCAGCGCTACTTCGGCAGCGAGGATCCCCATCCGCCGGAGAAGATGAAGTTCGACAACACCTACACCTTCGACAAGGTGAGCGACGTCTATTACGGCGGCGTAGTGCACGAGGAGAATCAGCCGGCGCACCTCCTCATCCTCGACACCGAGGTGTGCATCACGAGGTGCACGGAGGAGTACGGCAATCCGTGCCTGCACTTCTGTCCGGCGAACGTCTACGAGCCGAAGCCGACGGAGGATGGGCGGGGGCGGGTGCCGTTCCTCAACTTCACGAACTGCTTCCACTGCAAGACGTGCGACATCATGGACCCCTACCAGGTCATCAACTGGGTGCCGCCGGAGGGCGGCGGCGGGCCGGACTACAAGAAGCTGTGATCCGCCGCGTCGGGAAGGAAGAGGTCGCGCGTCGCTGCCTGGCCCCGGGAGTACGGGCGGTAACGTCGCTGTTCCTCTAACGTCCTACGGTGTAGCAAATGACGACGCAACCGATCCCCATCCGCCGCTCGCTCGACAAGATCGCGGAGCTGCAGGCGAACGTCGAGAAAGTCATCCGCGGTAAGTCGGAGGTCGTGCAGTTCTGCATCGCGGCGCTGCTGGCCAAAGGGCACATCCTCCTCGAGGACGTGCCCGGCGTGGGGAAGACGACGCTGGCTCACGCGCTGGCCCGCTCCATGGCCCTCTCCTTCCAGCGCATCCAGTTCACCAGCGATCTGCTGCCGGCGGACATCGTCGGCGTCACGATCTACAACCAGGAGGATCAGGAGTTCGAATTCGTCTCCGGTCCGATCTTCACGAACGTCCTCCTCGCCGACGAGATCAACCGGGCCACGCCGAAGTCGCAGTCGGCGCTGCTGGAGGCGATGAGCGAGGGGATCATCACCATCGAGAAGCGGCGCCTGCCGCTCCCCGATCCGTTCCTGGTCATCGCCACGCAGAACCCGGTGGAGCACGTCGGCACCTATCCGTTGCCCGAGTCACAGCTCGACCGTTTCCTGATGCGCATCACCATCGGCTACCCGAGCGCGTCGGACGAGAAGGAGCTGCTGCGGGCTGGCGGGGCGCAGGACGCGCTGGAGCACCTCGAGCCGGTGGTCGACGAGGCGGACGTCCGCGAGCTGCAGGAGCAGGTAGCGGAGATCCATGTGAACGAGTCGCTGGTCGACTATCTGATGACCGTCGTGCAGACGACGCGTACGCATCCGGAGGTCGCCCTCGGCGTCTCCACGCGCGGCGCGCTGACCTGGTTCAAGGCCTGCCAGGCGCTGGCGATGGTCAACGGCCGCGACTACGTCATCCCCGATGACGTGAAGCGGCTCGCTGCGCCGGTGCTCTCGCATCGCATCGTGATGAAAGACCGCCGCATGACCCACGCCGATCACACGCCGGAAGCGCGGTTCATCCAGCGGATGGTCAACGAGATCGCCGTTCCGAGGTGATCTTGAAACACCCGTTCGAA
>DATEOX010000213.1:0-5763 GCA_035273585.1 Thermoanaerobaculia bacterium | reverse complement strand
GGGCCGCATCCGCCTCCGCCCGCTGGAGGTTCAGGCGCGGGTAGTCGGTCTCCAGCTCGAGCAGCGCCTGGCCGCGCGAGACGCGCGCCCCTTCGTCGACGTAGACCTTCGCCACGCGGCCCGGGATCTTCGCCGCCAGCTCGGAGCGGACCGGCGCGACGAACTCGCCCGTGGCCACGATGGTGTCTCCGGCCGCGCTCGCGACTTGACCAGTGGCGGTGGTCGCGGTCGTCGCCGTGACGGCGGCGCTCACCTTCTGCACGTCAGCCGGCAGCGGCGGCGGCGCGCTTGTGGTCGTCGGAACGGTTTCTTTCTTCGCGCATCCGATGACGGCGAGGGTGAGCAGGACAAGCAGTGGAAGACGCTTCATTTCGTTGATTGCTCCGTCGTATTCGCGGCGGCGACGCCAACCGCGTTCTTGATCGCGCCGGCCGCGTACCACACGCGCAGCTCGGCCACATCCCGATTCAATGTCTCCTCCGCCACCGCCCGCCTCGCCTCGGCCAACGACGCCTCGGACGTAGCGACGTCGAGCGAGGTCGCCTCCTGCGCGCGGTACAGCTCGAAGGACTGCTGATACTCCGCCTCCGCGGCGGCGAGCTGCTCCTTGGCCAGCCCGAGGCTGGTCTCCGCCGAGCGGAGGTCGACCAGCGCACGGCGGACGTCTTCCCGCGCGTCGATCTTCGCCGTGTCGAGGTCGAGCCTCGCCTGCAGCTCCCGCGCTTTCGCGCCGGCGATGCGCGCCTCGACCTCGCCCGACTGCAGCAGCGGGACGTTGAAGCGGAGCGCGCCGTAGCTGTAGCGGCCGGCCGGGAACTGCGTCTTCTGATTGATCCAGCCGCCGTCGAAGGTCACGGTGGGCAGCCAGAAGCCGCGCTGCTTCTGGATCTCCAGCTCGGCGATGCGCAGGTTGTTCTGGGCGAGCTGCACGTCCGGCCGCACCGACTCGGCGGTGCTGACGAGCTGCGTCTCGGTCGGCACGGGCGGCAGCGGATGCTCCGGCCGCGCGACGTCCACCGGCCCGTCGAGGTCGAGGTCGGCCCTGAGCTGCGAGGCTGCGGTCTCGCGCACCTGCTGCGCGACGGCGAGCTGCCGCTGCGACGCCTTGATGGCGGTCTCGGCGCGCAACACATCGACGCGCGTCGACTCGCCGGCTTCATAGAAAGCCTGGGCCTGCGTCCGCCGCTTCTCGGCCAGCTCGATGTTCCGCTTCTCGATCTCGATGCGCGCGTCGCTGTCGACGATCTGCAGGTAGTTCGCCGCCACGCGCAGCAGCACCGCATCCTCGGTCGCGGCGACGGTGTCCCGCGCGCTCTCCACGCCGAGCTTGGCCTGTGAATACGCGCGCAGCTCGCGCCGGCCGGCGAAGATCGGCTGGGACATCACCAGGCGGTAGTTCCAGTCGTTCGCCGGCAGGATGGTCCGCGCGTCGCTGCCGCTCCCGAACTGCACCTCCTCGCTGTTGCGCTGCCCGGCGCCGCTGAGGGTGATGCGGGGGAGGACGTTGGAGAGGAGCTGCCGGCGGTTCGCGTCGGCGACGTTGATGTCGGCGCGGGAGCGCTCGACCGTGTTGTTGACCTGCAGGGCCCGCTCCAGGGCCTGCTGGAAGGTGAGCGTCTCCGCCGTCGCGGCGGTGGCTGCGATGAGTGTGATGAGGGTCAGTACGACTCGCTTCAATGCGTGCTCCGTTTGGTCGATTTGCGCATGCTGATGCCGTCGATGATCACGCTGGTGATGAGGTCGACGTCTTCCTGCTCCGGCGGCGAGGAGTCTTCCATCACCCGCTCGATGACCAGGGCGTTGCTTCCTTCGATGATGAAGATGGCCAGCCGGCGGGGGCTCATCCGGCGGATCTCGCCGCGCTCCATCGCCTCGCCGAGGGACTGGGCCATGATGTCGATGCGGGCCCGGTATTGCGCCTGGCAGGCGGTGCCGGCCGGGCGCCCTTCCGGCAGGCGCAGCGACGCGTAGAGGCGGAAGAACTCCCGGTTCTCGCGGAAGAAGGCGAACTTCGCGGCGAGGATGGCCCGCAGCTTCTCGTCGAATGACTCGCCGGTCAGCCAGGCCTCGTCGATCAGGCCGTGCAACTGGTTGATGGCCGTCTCGAAGGTCTTTTCCACCAGCTCGTCCCGGTCGCGGAAGTAGAGGTAGATGGTTCCCTTCGCCACGCCCGCCTCTTCGGCGATGTCCTGCATGGTGGCGGCGGCCATCCCCTTCCGGGCGATGACGCGCATGGCGGCATCCTGGATGGACTGGATGCGGAACTCCTGGACGACTTCTTCTTTGGACTTAGCCGGCATAGTCAGGTCACTGAACGCGCGGTCAGTGAACCAGAATTTCAGGTCAGTGGGTGTGCCGGAACGGTGACGAAAACCGTCGTCGGTTGTCGGTTGTCAGTGCCCTACCGACAACTGATAACCGACAACTGATAACGGTTTCCGCCCCTACAGCCCGAACTGCCGCAGATGATGATCCAGATGCCGCCACCCCAGCGCGCCCCACGCATTGCCGGACAGGGATCCGAAGATCGGGTGCACGGGCCACGCGCGGTCGCGCGGCGTCAGCAGGGAGAAGCGCGCGATCGCATCGCGCAGCGCGGCGGCGGCGGCGTCCCAGGTCACGCTCTTGCCGCGGGTGATCATCTCGCGCGGGGCGTAGGCGGAGCGGGGAAACGGGATCCAGTAGACGAAGAGGTGCTTGAGCGGCCAGTAGCGGAAGATCGTCCGCCGCTCTCTCGTGGGCAGCTCGCCCAGTCCCATGCGCATGCCCGCCGTGATGTGGGCCAGCATCTCCTCGGCGTTCATCCGGCCCCACCGCGGCCGCGTCTCGGGCGTGAGGCGGTCGATCCGGCGGAGGATCTCGAGGCGGGCGTTCGGGTCCCAGAGCGACTTCATCCCCTCACCTACGCGCGACCCCTTCCGCCGGATTGCTACCAGCGGAAGTGCCCGACGACCTCGAACGCGAAGAGCACGTCCTCGAGCTGCGTGCCGTAGCCGATGTTGTGCACCACGCGGTAGCGGTCGGTCCCCGGCTCGCGCACGTCACTGACCACGCCGATGTGCGGCAGCCCGTTCCCCGGCAGCCGCCAGGCCACGATGTCCCCCGGCTGGTAGTCGCCCCCCTTGCGCGAGACCGCCAGCGACTTCCCCCGCCGCGCAAAGTAGGTCTCCAGGTTTGGCACGCGGCGATGATCGATGTTCGCGTCCGGCCGCCGCAGCCCCCAGCGCCGAGGATACCTGCCGAAGTTCGAGGCCATGTCGTCGTGCACGAGCTGTTGCAGGTCGAGACCGGCATGGCGGAACGCCCGCACCACCACATCCGCGCAGACGCCCCGCTCCGGCGGCACGTCGCCGCCCGGATATCTGAGCTGCTGATAGGAGGGATCGTAGACGCGCGTGACGCCGACCTGCCGCTTGGCCCCTTCGATGACCAACGCGCGCACGTCCGCCTGCAAGGGCAGCGCAAGCAGCAACAGAAAGACGGCCCGTTTCACGCAACCATTATCATCGACCCGCGATGCGCGACCTCGACCTCGGCGAAGGCTTCACCGTTCCGGCGCACCTCCTGCGCGCCGCCACCTCCCGCGCCGGCGGCCCGGGCGGCCAGAACGTGAACAAGGTCGAGACCCGGGTCACGATCGAAGTGGACGTCGACGCCCTGCCGCTCCCCGACGACCGCAAGCAGCGCATCCGCGAGCAACTCGCCGGCCGCATCAGCCGCGCCGGCGTCCTCCGCGTGACGTCCCAGGCCGAGCGCAGCCAGCTCGCCAATCGCGACCGCGCCCTAGCCCGCCTCGAGGAGCTGCTCCGCGACGCAATCACGGAGCAGAACCCGCGCAAACCGACCCGCACGCCAAAAGCGCAGAAGCGCAGGCGGCTCGAAGCCAAGCGGAAGCGCGCGGAGACGAAGCGGTTGCGCAGTACGGTGGAGTGAGCGCCTACTGCGCGCCGACGGTCTTCGGCGGTTTCGTCCGCCTCGTCGGCTGCAGCGTCGGCTTCAGGATCTGCGGCAGATCGGTGGCCGGCACGTAGACGTTCCGCGAGTACGGCTCATAGCCGTTCCTCTCCAGCCGGACGTGATAGAAGCGGTCGCCCTGCAGGAGCTGCACGATGGTGGTCTGCCCCACCGGCCGCTCGGCCACGCTGACCGTCGCGAAACGGGGCACGGAGTCGAATGTGACCTGCACGTTGCGGTCGATGATCTCCAGCTTGGCCTTGGCGTAGTCCTGAAGATCGATGAGCGTCTTGCCGACGCGCTTGATGATCGTCCGCACGTACTCGTTGGCCACGCTCTGCATCTGTCCCGTGGGATAGCCGCTGGCCGCCATCTGCGAGACGTAGTAGCGCAGGTCCTCGCGGATCTTGGCGTCGGCCGCGTTGCTCAGGTTCGTGCCGCCCGCTTTCGTCCGCTCCAGCTCCGCGTCGATGGCCGGCTCGACGTTCTTCACCTTCGCCTCGATCAGCACCGCCTCCATGCGCGACGTGTCGGTATTCTGGAGCATGACGTAATGGATCTTCTTGTAGCGGTCGAAGCGCGACTCGTCCGCCCCCGTCCATCCCGCGCGCTCCTCTTCGATGATCTGCCGGACGATCTCCTTCCGCGCGTCGAGGGGGAGGTTCGCCCCGACAGCGACGTTCGCGCTGTCCACGGCGGCGGCGATCTGCGCCGGGTCGATGCCCGGCGGCATGGCCTCGGCGACGGGCGCCGAGCTGCAGCCGGCAATTGACGATACGAGGAGGACGACGAGCAGGGCGGCGATGGTCTTCATGACGGTTTCTCCGGAGTGGAGGCGAGGTCGATGATCAGCAGCGCCATCACGGTCACGGCGCCGAAGAAGACGACCACCTCCTGTTCGAGGGAATGGATGACCAGGCTGCTGCCGGGCGTGAGCCCGACGAAGCCGAGGGAGAGCTCGCTGATGAGCGCCGCATAGGCCCTGAAGGCGAAGTAGTGCGTCGCCCCGAGGAGCACGGCCGCGGCGATGAAGGCCATCCGCCGCCCGCGCCGGACGAGCTTCGCGTTGTAGATGAAGCCGATCGCGCCGTATGCGAGCGTGCTCAGAGAGACGAGGTACTTGTTGACCTCGATCACGACGGAGATGGCCTGTTTCAGATATTCGGGAAAGTCTTTGCGGACATCGCTGCGCAGCGGAACGGCAGGGGTCTGCAGCATCAGGAGCGCGCCGACGGACAGCAGCAGGACGATGATCGTCGCCGGCGTCAGCCACTTCCGTGGGGGAGACGCAGGAACGGCCTCTGCCGCGACATTCTGAGCGCCGCTCACGAGAATCCTCCCCGAATTGTCCGAGTGGGAGGAATGATACACAAGCGGCAGAAACGCCGCTACCGGATGCTCGCCATCACCTCGATCTGCCCCAGCGCCGCGTTCCCCTTCTTCGAAGTCACCGCGAGCGTCTCGCGGAGGTCGCCGGCCGGCGCGCGGGCGCCGTCGATGGTCACGGTGATGGTCCCCTTCTTCTTCGGCGTGAGGGTGGAGGCGTACTCGTAGTAGAGGCACTTGCACTGCGAGCGGGCCACGTTGATGGCGAGCGGCTCGGCGCCGCTGTTCGTGACCTCGAACTGGCGGACGGCGCGCGTCCCTTTGCGGATCGTGCCGTAGTCCTGGATCGCCGGCGTGATGCGCAGCGCCGAGGCGGCTGGCGTTGCGGGTGTGGGAGCGGGGACCGGCGTGACCGGCATCGTCGCGCCGGTATCGACCGCCGCCGTGTCGCTGATGGGCTGCGTCGCGGTGGTGGCGGACGTC
>DATEOX010000212.1:0-2030 GCA_035273585.1 Thermoanaerobaculia bacterium | reverse complement strand
TGCACCGTGACCAACGAGATCGGCTCCTTCCTCGACTATCTCACCTACGAGCGCAACGTCTCGGTCAACACCATCGGCGCCTACCGCGACGACCTGGAGTCCTTCGTCGCCTTCCTCTGCAACGACTACTTCACCCAGCAGCGCGAGGACCTCGAGCTGCGCCGCATCGATCATCTGGCCATCCGCTCCTATCTGGCCCACCTCTCCCGGCGGAAGCTCAGCCGCGCGTCGATGGCCCGCCATCTCTCCGCGCTGCGCTCCTTTTTCAAGTACCTGATGCGCGAGGGGCTGGTGGAGCAGAACCCCGCCCGCGCGGTGGCCACGCCGAAAAAAGAGAAGACGCTGCCCGCCGTGATGCAGGTGCCGGAGGTCGCGCTTTTGATGGAGCAGCCGGACACGAACACGCCGCTCGGCACGCGCGACCGGGCCTTTCTGGAGCTGCTCTACGCGTCCGGGCTGCGCATCAGCGAGCTGGTGGGCATCGACATGGACGACATCGAGCTCCGTGCGCGGCTGGTGAAGGTGCACGGCAAGGGATCGAAGGAGCGGATCGTGCCGTTCGGGTCGAAGGCGGAGGAGGCCATCCGCGCCTGGCTGCCACACCGCGGCGAGCTGGTGGATGAGGAGCAGGCGCTGTTCGTCAACTACCGCGGCGAGCGGATCACCACCCGCAGCATCCGCCGCCTGTTCGACGGCTACCTGCGCGCCGCCTCGCTCCGCGCCGGCATCTCGCCGCACACGATGCGGCACTCCTTCGCCACCCACCTGCTCAATGCCGGCGCCGACCTGCGGGGCATCCAGGAGCTGCTCGGCCACGCGTCGCTCTCCACGACGCAAAAGTACACGCATCTGAACGACTGGCAGCTCATCGCGGTCTACAAGAAAGCGCACCCGCGCGCGTGATATGTCATCCTGAGCCGCGCAGACGGCGAAGGATCTCCTGGCAAGCGCGGGGGGATTCTTCGCCGTCTGCGCGGCTCAGAATGACACGGGGATGACACCCGCTTGATCCGCGCCATCGTCCACCAGGGCTTCGTCGGGGAGACCATCGAGTACTTCGCCGCCGTCGCCGGCCCCGACGTCGACCGCCGCTTCTTCTTCGAGCAGATCGCCACCAATCGCGGGGACGTCGTCCGCTACTTCGGCGGCTCATCGGAGGTCGTGCTCAATCCGGAAGGGGTACGCTTCCGCGGCAACGGCGGCATCTTCGGCGAGTACATGTTCGGCGGACATCTGCCGGTCGGCGACCTGCTCAACGACGAGGTGGTCAACCGGCTCGTCCTCTTCGGCGCCACTACGAATCCGCACACGCACGAGATCCGCTTCTCGCCGAATACCGACGGCTTCGAGAGCTGGGACCACCTCTTCCTGCAGGGCAACGCCGTGGCGAACTACATCTTCTTCATCGACGACCGGAAGCGCTTCACGGATGTCGCCGATCGGCAGGAGCGGACGCTCAAGGCCGCGGGCAGGCTGCTCAAACGCTCCCGTCGCGTCGGCGCCGGCAACTTCCTCGCCCTCTCGCACGAGCTGCTCGAAGCCCTCGGCGAACCGGATACGACCGTCGTGCTGCTGCGCATCGTGCACCGCCCGAACCAGCGCTTCGCGGAGCTCTGCCGCGAGACGTACGCCACGAACAAGTCACTGGTCGACGTCCCGTTCGCCAACGAACTGGAGCCCTACCAGCGCGAGCGCATCCAGATCGACGTCATCTATCACCATCCCGACAACCAGGAGCTGATCGACGAGTACAAGCGCATCCTCGCCTCCTGCATGGGCTCGACGATCAACCCCTCGGCACGCGCGCGCCTGATGCGCCTGCGCACGCTCTCCCTGCGCAACGAAGTGCCGCTCTCCATCTTCGACACGCTGGAGGAGATCGTCCTTCAGGAGCCGACCGCCGCCGTGGCCAAGGAGGACGAGCCGGACTACATCCAGTCCACCCGCGAGATCCTGGGCGGCTTCCTCCTTGGACGGAACATCACGCGCAAGCTGTCGTCGCTGGATCTCGTGCAGCTCATGGAGAACAA
>DATEOX010000211.1:0-8588 GCA_035273585.1 Thermoanaerobaculia bacterium | reverse complement strand
CGGTCTTCTCCCCCGACGGCTCGCGCGTCGCCTACTGGCTCCCGCGCAATGCGAAGCGCGGCAGCGCCAACGCCATCTGGGTCGCGCCGGCCGCAGGCGGCAACGGGACGGACGTCACCGCGTCGCTCGACCGCAACGTCTACCGCTCGATCTGGCTGCCGGATGGACAGGGCTTCCTCACCGCCGCGCACGAGGGGACCGGCACGCGCTACTACCTCGTAACCCTCGACGGCCGCACGCGCCGCCTCGACCTCGGCGACGCCGACCCGACCCACGGCTACTGGCCGGACGCATCGATGTCGAAGACAGGCGCCATCGCCTTCACCGCCACCACGCCGACCCATCCGCGCGAGCTGTACGTCCTCTCCTCGCTCGATGCGAAGCCGCGCCAACTCACCCATCTCAACGACTTCGTGAACGAGCGGCAGCTCGGCCGGACGGAAGTCATCAACTGGAAGAACGACGGCTTCGACTTGAACGGCATCGTCACCTATCCGCCGGACTTCGACGCCACGAAAAAGTACCCGCTCGTGCTCTACATCCACGGCGGCCCGCGCTCGGCATCGACGACGTCGTTCTCGACGATCCCGCAGTCGCTTGCCGCACAGGGATGGGTCGTCTTCCAGCCGAACTACCGCGGCAGCGACAATGCCGGCGACGACTTCACGCGGGCCATCATGGACGACTCCGGCGCCGGTCCGGGCCGGGACGTGATGGCCGGCATCGAGGCGGTGAAGAAGCGCGGCTTCGTCGACGAGTCGCGCATCGGCGTCGGCGGCTGGTCGTACGGCGGCTACATGACCTCCTGGATGATCGGCCACTATCCGATCTTCAAGGCCGCGGTCTCCGGCGCCGCCGTGAACAACCTCCTCGACCAGTACGTCCTCGGCGACAACGGCGGCGGACGGCGTCTGACCTGGGGCTCGCCGTTCGCCGCCGAGAACATCAAAAAGTACGTCGAGCAGTCGCCCATCACCTACGCGAAGAACATCAAGACGCCGACTTTGATCATGAGCGACACGGGCGACGTGCGCGTGCCGGTCACGCAGTCCTACCAGATGTACCGCGCCCTGCGCGACAACGGCGTGCCGACGAAGTTCATCGCCTACCCCGTCTCCGGCCACTCGCCGGAAGACCCGCTGCGCCAGCTCGACATCGAGAAGCGCTACGTGCAGTGGTTCACGGAGTATTTGAAGTAGCGGCGGTGCTGCACGCCGTCGCCGAGCCGGCGCAGCAGCTCGCCGAGGAGGCGGTCTCCGGGAGGTTGTCCTTCAGCACGACGAAGACCTCCCACTCATTGCCGTCCGGGTCGTGCACCCATGTCTTGTCCTGCGTGGCGTAGCAGCAGTCGGTCTGCATCTCGTCGCGGGTGACGAGGCCGCGCTCGGCCCACTGCTCCCGCATGGCGAGCACGTCCTCGGTGGAGCGGACCTGGATGCCGAGATGCGACAGCGCGCCGGGGCCGGCCAGGCCCGGGACCTCGTTCAGGGCCAGGTTCAGCGGCGGGTTCTGCACGTCGAACTTCGCGTAGCCGGTGCGGACTTTGGCCGGCTCGATGCCGAGCATCCGGCGGTAGAAGTCGATGCTCGTCTCGACGTTGCGGACGTTGATCGAGACGTGCGGCTTGAGGGCGGTCACTTCGGTGGTCATGGCGTTCTCCTTTTCATATTCGCTGATGCGAATGTGAACGTCAATATAGGTCGGCCACCCATATTCGTCAAGACGCATGCTTCGAGAGAACGCGTTTCTTCATGCCACCCTCCTTGCCAGCCAGCGACACAGAAATGTCGCCAGGAGCGCGCCGGCGAGCTGCGCGCCGATGAAGCCCGGGATGCCGGCCGGGTCGATGCCGGTGAAGGTGTCGGTCAGGCCCTGGGCGATGGTGACCGCCGGATTGGCGAAGCTGGTGCTGGAGGTGAACCAGTACGCGGCCGTGATGTACGCCGCGACGGTCAGCGGCACAACCGCTGCCCGCTTGCCCGTCCCATGGACGACCACGAGCAGGCCGAAGGTGGCCACGAGCTCGCTGAACAACTGCGCTCCGCCCGAGCGCGCGTGTCGGGAAAGCGTAACGAGCGGATGCTCGAACATCACGTGCGCGATCAGCACGTCCGCCACGGCGCCGCCGACCTGGGCCGCGACGTACGCCGGGAGGAGGCGCCACGGCAGCGCCCCTTCGATGGCCGACGCGAGCGAGACGGCGGGGTTGAAATGCGCGCCGGAGATCGGGGCGAAGGTGAAGATGAGCGTCACGAGCACCGCTCCGGTGGCGATGCTGTTCGCCAGCAGGGCCAGCGCGGTGTTTCCGCCCGCGAGCCGCTCGCCCATGATGCCCGAGCCGACGACCGCAGCGACGAGGAGCGCCGTGCCGATGCATTCGGCGACGATGGAGCGCATGCGTCTATATTCGCATGCGCGAATGTAAATCGCCGTCTACTTCGGCTTCGACGTCCGCTGCGTCATCGCCGGCACGAGGCCGAGGGCGCGGGCGTAGCTGGCCACCTGGCCGCGGTGGTACATCTCGTGGGCGGCGGCGAACCAGAGGCCGCTGACCCGGCTCTGCTCGCCCTGCATTGCCTTCATCGTCCCGCTCTCGAGGCGCGCGGCGTTCTCGCGCAGGCGTTGCGCCGTGTCGGCGGCGCGCGTCTTCATCCGCTCCAGCAGCTCCGCCCTCGAGGGCGACACGCCGAAAGACGCCGTCAGCTCCGCCTGCACCTTCGGATCGCGGAGGCGCATGAACGACGGCTCCTCGGCGAGCAACTCGTCGAGGAACCCGGACGCCGCGCCGGCGATGTGCAACGCGAGCTCGCGCACGGTGCGCGCCCCCGGCCCGACCCGATACTCCCAATGCTCCTCGGGGATGTTCGCCAGCTCGGCGATGGTCCCCTCGCGATACAGCTCCCACATCCGGACGGCTTCTTCGACGGCGCTCATCCGGCGAACGCTAGCACAACCGCGGTCAGCCGAGGCCGATCACGCCGCCGTCGACGGGGAGGTCGACGCCGGTGATGTACGACGCATCGGCGGAGGCGAGGAAGAGCACCGCGCTCGCCACCTCCTCGGCGGTGCCGTGGCGCTTCATCGGCACGGCGGTGGTGAAGCGCTCCAGCAGTCCCGGTGTGCCGTCGTAGATCGGCGTCTCGATGGGGCCCGGGCTGATGACGTTGACGCGGATGCCGCGCTCGATCACCGTCATGGCGAACGTGCGCCCGAGGGAGCGGACGGCGGCCTTGCTCGCGGCATAGACCATGCCGGCGGCGCTGGAGAGCTCGGCGGCGATGGAGCTGTTGAGGATCACGGCGCCGCCGGGCGCGAGCAGCGGCAGCGCCTTCTGCAGGGTGAAGAGCATGCCTCGCACGTTTGTCCCCATCACGTCGTCGTAGACCCGCTCGGTGACGGCATCGACGGTGCCGAAGCGGGCGATGCCGGCGTTGGCGAAGAGGACGTCGATATGCCCGTTCACCTCGCCGATCCGGGCGAAGAGGCGGTCGAGGTCCTCCGCGCTGGTGACGTCCGCGCGCACGGCGAGCGTCTCGGCGCCGATGTCGGTGCGCGCACGCTCGAGCGAGGCCTCGTCGCGCCCGGTGATCACCACCCGCGCCCCTTCGCCGGCGAACGCCTTCGCCGCCGCCAGCCCGATGCCGCTGTTGCCACCCGTGATGAGCACCACCTGATCTTCGAATCGGTTCATGATCGACCTCCGAGCTGACCGTGAACTGGACTTCCGCGAAAATCGAGCGCCTCCCCGAGCGGGGCAACGTCTTCCGCGAGGACTGCCCCTCCCGCGAGATCCTCGGGCACGTCACCGGGCGGTGGGCCGGGCTGATCCTCGCCGCACTGCAAAAGGGGACGCTCCGCTTCTCCGAGCTGCGCGACGGCATCGGCGGCGTGACGGAGAAGATGCTCGCCCAGACCTTGCGCCACCTCGAGCGCGACGGCCTCATCGAGCGCCGCAGCTACCCGGTCATCCCGCCGAAGGTCGAGTACTCGCTCACCACGCGCGGCCGGGAGTGCGCGCGGCACGTGGCGGCGCTGCAGCGATGGATCGAGGAGCACGTGAAGGACGTGCTCGAGTGCCAGGTGCGGCACGCCCGGAAGTGAGAACCGTCATCCGACAACGCCTTCATGGCGGGTCATATCGATATCCAAATCCAATGACCGTCGAGATCCGCTGCGCGCCGATTTTCTTGCGCAGGTTGCGGATGTGCGCGTCGACGGTCCGCGTCTCGATGTCATCCGACATGTGCCAGACCTCGGAGAGGATGCGGTCGCGGGAGATGACCGTGCCGCGGTTGCGCACCAGGAGCGAGAGCAGCTCGAACTCCTTGCGCGCCAGCCGCACCTCCTGGCCGTGGCGGTAGACGCGGAAGGCCTTGTCGTCGATGCGCACCTCGCCGTCGTCGTAGCCGTCGCGCGCGTCGTCCGCCGCCGTCCGGGCCCGGCGCCAGATCGCGGCCACGCGGGCGATGAGCTCGCGCACGCTGAACGGCTTGGCCATGTAGTCGTCCGCGCCGAGCTCCAGGCCGGTGATGCGGTCGCGCTCCGAGCCGCGTGCGGTGAGCATCAGGATCGGCACGCCCCGCGTGCGCGGGTCGCGGCGCAGTTCGCGGCAGATGGTCAGCTCGTCGAGGTCCGGCAGGTTCAGATCGAGAATCACAAAGTCCGCCGCGCCGCGCTGGATGGCCTGCAGCCCCTCCTGTCCGCGGCCGAAGTGCGAGACGGCGTAGCCCTCGCGCTCCAGGTTCAGGCGGAGCGTGAAGGCGATGTCCTCGTCGTCCTCGATCAGGGCGATCTTCTTCATCGGCCGCCCGGCGCGTGCGTGTGCTTGATCATTTTTCCTTCCACGAGGTAGACGACCATCTCGCAGATGTTCGTGGCGCCGTCGGCCATCCGCTCGAAGTACTTGCCGATGAAGGTGAGGCGGATGGCGGACGAGATGTTGCGCGGGTTCTCCATCATGTAGGTGAGCAGCGCGCGGAACGAGTCCTCCGTGAGCTGATCGGCCGTGTCGTCCTCGGCGATGACCCGCCGGGCCAGCTCGGCGTCGCCGCGCACGAACGAGTCGAGCGCCTCGCGCACCATCCGCTGCGCGCTCTGCGCGAGCTGCGGCAGTTGCACGACCGGCTTGAGCTGCGCCTCGCGATTCAGCTCGATGACCCGCTCGCAGACGTCCTGGGCCAGGTCGGCGATCCGCTCCAGCTCCGGCGTGATCTTCATGATGGTGGCCACGAAGCGGAGGTCGGTGGCCGTCGGCTGCATCTTGGCGATCAGCTCGATGGTCTTCTGGTCGATCAGCACTTCCATGTGATCGATGTCGTCGTCATGGGCGATGACGTCCTCGGCCATGACAGTGTCGCGCTCCAGCAGCGCGCGGATGGACTGGTTGATCGAGTCTTCGACCATCGCCCCCATGCGCAGCAGAAGGTCCTTGATCTCCTCGATGTCTCTGTCGAAGTGGCGCTGCATCAGCCGAACCTCCCGGTGACGTAGTCCTCGGTCATCTTTTCCCGAGGAGTCATGAAGATCGTGTTCGTCGGCCCGACCTCGACCAGCTTGCCGAGCATGAAGAAGGCGGTGCGGTCGGAGACGCGCGCGGCCTGCTGCATGTTGTGGGTGACGATGACGATCGTGTAGTTGTCCTTCAGCTCGTAGATCAGCTCCTCGATCTTGGCCGTGGCGATCGGATCGAGGGCCGACGCCGGCTCGTCCATGAGCAGGATCTCCGGGTCGACGGCCAGCGCGCGGGCGATGCAGAGCCGCTGCTGCTGGCCGCCCGACAGCGCCAGCGCGCTCGTGTCCAGGCGGTCCTTCACCTCTTCCCACAGCGCCGCGCGGCGGAGCGACTTCTCCACGATCTCGGCGAGCTGCCGCCGGCCGCGCATGCCGCCCAGGCGCAGCCCGTACGCGATGTTGTCGAAGATCGACTTCGGGAAGGGGTTCGACTTCTGAAAGACCATGCCGACGCGGCGGCGCAGCTCGACCACGTCCATGCCCGGCGCGTAGACGTCGCGGCCGTCGATGCGGATCGTGCCGGCGGCCTTCGCCTCCGGGATGATGTCGTTCATCCGGTTGATGGATCGCAGGAACGTCGACTTGCCGCAGCCGGACGGTCCGATGAGCGCCGTCACCTGCCGGTCCGGCACGTCGAGGTCGATGGCGTGCAGCACCTTCGACGGCCCGTAGTAGAAGTCGAAATTGCGGACGTGGATCTTTGCTTCGTTCATGATCATTGCGGCAGCGTTGGAAGTGCGCGGCTCGACGTCGATGACGGTCATGGGCGGTTCATCCTCTCCAGGCGGCGGACGGCAAAGCGGGCGGTGATCGAGAGGCTGAGGATGATCATCACCAGCAGGAACGCGCCGGCCCACGCCTGCCGGTGCCAGTCGTCGTAAGGCGAGATGGCGTAGGTGAAGACCTGGACGGTGAGCGAGGCAATGGGCTGCATGAGGCTCGTCGACCAGAAGCGGTTGTTGAACGCGGTGAAGAGCAGCGGCGCGGTCTCGCCAGCCACACGGGCCAGCGCGACGAGGACACCGGTGATGATGCCCGGCAGCGCGGCGGGCAGGATCACGGTGAAGACGGCGCGGCTGCGCGTCGCGCCGAGGGCGAGCGCGCCTTCTCTCAGGCCCGCGGGCACGAGGCGCAGCAGCTCCTCGGTGGTGCGGATCACTACCGGGAGCATCAGCAGCCCGAGGGCGAAGCCGCCGGCGATGGCGCTGAAGCGCTTCACCGGCAGGACGACCAGGCCGTAGGCGAAGATGCCGATGACGATCGACGGCACGCCGTTCATCACGTCCGCGGCGAAGCGGACCAGCGACGAGAACCTGCGCGTAGGGTACTCGGAGAGATGCACGCCGCAGATCACCCCCACCGGCACCGCGAAGAGGGCCGCCAGCCCGATGAGGATCAGCGTGCCGACGATGGCGTTGGCCATGCCGCCGCCCGGCTCCCCCACCGGCTTCGGGATCTGGGTGAAGAAGTCGAGGTTCAGCGCGCCGGCGCCTTCGCGGATGACGTAGAAGAGGATGAAGGCCAGCGGCAGCAGCGCGAGGAGGACGGCCACGAGGCAGAGGGTCTCCATCACCCGGGAGAGGAGCTTGCGGCGGTTCATGCCGCCACCTTCTCCAGGGCCAGGACCGGCATCGGCCTGCTGCGCGACTTCATGCTCCAGATCAGCAGCCGGGAAAGCATGTTCACGCCGATGGTGATGATGAAGAGCAGCAGGCCGATCTCGATCAGGGCGTGCAGGTAGAGCTCATCCGCGGCCTCGGTGAACTCGTTGGCGATGACGGCGGCCATCGTGTACTGCGGCGCGAAGAGCGAGGCGGTGATCTGCGGGCTGTTGCCGATGACCATCGTCACGGCCATCGTCTCGCCGAGCGCACGGCCGAATCCGAGCATCACCGCGCCGATGATCCCCTGCTTGCCGTACCCAAGCGCGACCTGGATGGCCTCCCAACGCGTGGCGCCGAGGGCGTAGGCCGCCTCGCGCTGCGCGCTCGGGACGTTCTTCAGGATCTCCCGCGCCACCGAGGAGGTGAAGGGGATGACCATGATGGCCAGGATCAGGCCGGCGCTGAGCATCCCGACGCCGAGCGGCGGCGCGCCGGCCCAAACCTCCAGCTTACGCACGATCGGGACGAGGACGAAGATTCCCCACAGGCCGTAGACGATGGAGGGGATGGCGGCGAGGAGCTCGGTCAGATACGACAGCGGCTGCCGCGCCCACCGCGGCGAGAGCTCGGAGATGAAGACCGCAATCCCGAGCGCGATCGGCGCCGCGATCAGCAACGCGATGACGGACGAGTAGAGCGTCCCCCAGATGAACGGCAGCGCCCCGAACTCGCCGGACACGGGGTCCCAGACCCTGGTCGTCCAGAAGGAGAGCCCGAACTTCCGGATGGAGAGCATCGACTGCCGCGACAACTCGAACCCGATGCCGACGACGAGCAGGAGCACGAGCGCGGCGACGGCGCCGGTGGCGAGGCGGAAGAGACGGTCGTCGCGGGACTTCACCCGCACACCCGCCCAGTTGCTGGTTGTTGGTTGTTAGTTGTTCGTAGAGGGAGTCCGGCCGGGCTTCCTACCAACAACCAACAACGAACAACTAACAACTGCCTCTTCACTGCACCCTCCCCAGCTTCGTCATCTCCTTCTCCACCACCGGCTGTGGCAGCGGGGCGTAATGGAGCTGCGGGGCGAGCTTCTGGCCGTCGGTGAGGGCCCAGCGCATGAAGTCCACCATGGTCGCGGAGCGGGCCTTGTCCTGCGACCGCTCGTACAGGAGGATCCAGGTGAAGGACGAGATCGGGTAGGCATCCTTCCCCGGGGCGTTGGTGATGGAGACGCGGAAGTCGTCGGGCATGTTCGTGCCGGCGGCGGCCGCGGTCACGGCTTCGAGCGACGCGGTGACGAACTCGCCGGCGGCGTTCTGCACCGCGGCGAACGGGATCTTCGTCTGCAGCGCGTAGATCAGCTCGACGTAGCCGATCGCGCCGGGCGTCTGCCCGACGATTGCCGCGACGCCGTCGTTCTTCGCCGCCGCCACCCCGGTCGGCCAGCTCACCGAGGTATTGACGCCGACGCGC
>DATEOX010000210.1:0-4442 GCA_035273585.1 Thermoanaerobaculia bacterium | reverse complement strand
CTCCGCCTTCCGTCCCATCTTTTCGTAGATCATCCCCAGCCAGTAGTTCGCGTCGGCGAGGCCGGGCTCGTTGTCCTGCGGCTTGTAGGCGAGGTACTTCTTCATCGCCTCCTCGCCGCGCAGGAGGTTCGTGCCGGCGTTCGCGGCGACCTGGCCGACGCGGAACCAGGCGGGCATGTAGCTCGGGTCCGCCTTCACGGCCGCTTCGGCTTCGGTCATCGCCGCGGCGTTGTTCTTGTCCACGCCGAGGTAGAAGCCGGCCAGGCCGTTGTGAGCCTTGGCGGAGGTGGGCTGTTCCTTCACCGCAGCCAGCCACTCGTTGCGGGCGAGGTCGGTCTTCTTCTGGCGGGAGTAGATGCGGGCCATGGCGCGGTGGCCTTGGAGAGAGTCGCGCTTCTTGATCTCCGCCGCCTGCTGGATCGCCTTCTCCTCGCTGCCGCCGATGATCGCGGGGGCCATCGTGTAGAAGTCGATGAGGCCGAAGCGGGCGTCGAGCAGGTTGGGATCGAGTTGTACCGCGCGCTCGAATTCGTCCTTCGTCTTCCCCGCCAGCCGGGCCTGGCTGAACATGTTCGCCTTCTGGGCCTGCGACCCATACGCGTTGCCGAGCCAGAAGTGATAGAGCGCGTTCTTCGGCTGCGCCGCCACGGCCTTTTCGAAGAAGCCGACGGCGGCCTCCGCGTCATTGCGCTCCATTGCTGCTTTGCCAAGGGTGAACGGGTCGTTCTGCGCGAGCGCGGAGAAGGCGCAGAGGGCAACCACGACGGCTGCGATTCGTCTCATATGGGACCTCCGGAGGTTCCTCATCAATACGAACGAGGTGGGAAGAAGTTTGCATAGAATGACGGCCCCGATGGCAGACGCGATCACGATCGTGCAGGAAGAGCGCGGCCTCCTGCCCATATACACAGCCCAGGAACTGAGCCGCGCCGCCGAGTCGGCGCTGGCCGAGGCGCGCCGGATGGTCGAGCAACTGGAGGCCGTGCCGCTCGCCGAGGCCTCGCCGGAGACTATCCTCCAGGCGTGGGACCGTGCGGCGATCGTGCTCGAGGACGCGTTCGGGCCGATCTCCCTGCTCAACAGCGTCCATCCCGACCGCGAGGTGCGCGACGCCGGCGACGTGGCGCTCATCCAGGAGTCGAGCTTTCTCACCGAGCTTTTCCAGAGCGAGGTCTTCTACGAGCGCGTATGCGAAGTGAAGCCGCGCTCGGTGGCCGACCTGCAGTTGCGCAAGGACCTGCTGGAGAGCTTCGAGGACAGCGGCGTGTCGCTCGCGCCGGAGAAGCGGGAGCGCTTCAAGGAGATCTCCGAGCGGCTGACCGAGCTGGGACAGGAGTTCGCCCGCAACATCCGCGACAACGAGACGAAGATCAGCTTCACGCCGGCCGAATGCGACGGGATGCCGCAGTCGTGGCTCGACCGGCAGGCGCGCGACGAGGCGGGCAACATCGTCGTGGGCTTCGACTATCCGGACTACGTCCCTTTCATGATGTACGCCCGCGACGACCAGGCGCGGCGGCGCTACTACGTCGCCAACACGAACCGCGGCACCGACCGCAACGCCGTCGTGCTCGACGAGATCGTCGCCCTGCGCAAGGAGATCGCCGAGCTGTACGAGGTGCCGAGCTACGCGCACTACGTCACGAAGCGGCGGATGGTGGAGAACCCGGAGACGGTGCTCCGCTTCCTCGATGACGTGAAGAACGTGGTCACCGAGGCCGAGCTGCTGGACATCGCCCAGCTCGCGGAGGTGAAGGGGCGGCTCACCGGCGTCCCCGCCGAGGAGGCGGACATCGAGCGTTGGGACGTCTCGTATTACCGCGAGCGGCTGCGCGAGGAGCGCTACGCCATCGACCAGGAAGAGCTGCGCAAGTATTTTCCGACCGCGCCGGCCATCGACTGGATGCTCGACATCAGCGAGCGCCTCTACGGCGTCCGCTTCGAGCGGGCGGCGGTGCCGGTGTGGCACGAGGACGTGATCTATCTCGACGTCCGTGATGCCTCGGACGGCGACTTCATCGGCGGCATCTACCTCGATCTCTATCCGCGCGACGGCAAGTACAAGCACGCCGCGGCATGGCCGGTGCGCGGGGTGAGCGTGCGCGCGGGCCGCAAGCCGGTGAGCGTGCTGGTGACGAACTTCAACCGCGACGGCCTGACGCACGACGAGGTGGAGACGCTCCTCCACGAGTTCGGCCACGTGCTGCACGGCGTGCTGTCGAAGACGGAGTACCTGCAGCATTCCGGCACGAGCGTGGAGCGCGACTTCGTCGAGGCGCCGTCGCAGATGTACGAGGAGTGGGCGAACCGGATGGAGTCGCTGTCGCTGATGCGCAATCACTGCGCCGACTGCCCGGCGATCGACGAGGAGCTCGTGCGGCGCCTCGTCGCGGCGAAGAAGTTCGGCGCCGGCATCGACTACGGCCGCCAGCATCTCTACGCGTCGTTCGACATGGCCCTGTCTGGCGAGCATCCGCGGCCATGCCTCGAGGTCTGGGCGGAGATGGAAGGCGCGACGCCGATGGGCCACGTCCCGGGCACGTCGTTCCCCGGCACGTTCGAGCACATCGCGTCGGGCTATGCCGCCGGCTACTACGGCTACATGTGGGCCAAGGTGATCGCCCTCGACATGGTGTCGACCTTCGGCGCCGACCTGATGAACGGCGCGATCGGCCGCCGCTTCCGGCAGATGATCCTCAGCCGCGGCAGCGAGGAGCCCGCCCGCGACCTGGTGGAGCGCTTCCTCGGCCGCCCGGTATCGAGCGAGGCGTTCTTTGCGCGGATACGGGGGGAGTAGCATCTCCGGATGGCCGTCAGGCTGTTCGTTTCGTATGCGCACAAGGACGCGAAGCTGAAAGATCAGCTCGTCGAGCACCTCTCCAATCTGCGCGATCAGGGCGTCATCAGCTCATGGGAAGACCGGCAGCTCGTGCCCGGCACGGATTG
Organism: Thermoanaerobaculia bacterium; assembly: GCA_035273585.1. Classification (GTDB taxonomy): domain Bacteria; phylum Acidobacteriota; class Thermoanaerobaculia; order Gp7-AA8; family Gp7-AA8; genus JAFAVZ01. The sequence continues at coordinate 1,496 of DATEOX010000210.1, read as the reverse complement.
GAGCGCCGAGATCCAGCGCCAGCTCGAGGCCGCCGATTTCGTCCTCCTGCTCATCAGCTCGAGCTTTCTCGCCTCCGGCTATTGCACGACGGTGGAGATGAAGCAGGCGCTCGATCGCGGCCGCGCGATCCCCATCCTCCTCCGCAAGGTCGATTGGGCCGGCGCACCGTTCTCGAAGCTGCAGGTGCTGCCGACCGGCGCCCGTCCGGTGACCGCATGGAAGGATCGCGACGCGGCGTTCATGGACGTGGTGCAGGGCATCCGCCGCCTGATCGCATCCGCCCCTCCGCCCGCCACCCTCTGGAACGTACCGCACGCGCGCAACCCGAACTTCGTCGGGCGCGAGGAACTGCTCGACGACCTGGCCCGCGCGTTAGCGAAAGACAGTGCGGCCGCCGTGGTGCAGGCCATCAGCGGGTTGGGCGGGGTGGGGAAGACGCAGATCGCCATCGAGTACGCCTACCGCAAGCGCGCGGACTACAAGCTGGTGTGGTGGATCCGCTCCGAGCTGCCGACCACCCTCGCCTCCGACTACGCTGCACTGGCCAATCCCCTCGGACTGTCCACCGCCGCGGATCAGGCGGTGACCGTGGCCGCGGTGAAGGCCTGGCTCCAGTCGCAGGAGGGCTGGCTGCTGATCTTCGACAACGTGGAGAAGCCGGAGGATGTCGCCCCATACCTGCCGGCCGGGCGTGCGGGGCACGTGATCCTCACCTCGCGCAACCCGAACTGGCGCGGCGTCGCTGAGCCGTTACAGGTGGAGGTGATGCCGCCCGAGGATGCCGTACGCTTTCTCGTGCAACGCAGCGGTCAGAAGGACGAAGCCGCCGCAGGCGAGGTGGCGAAGGAGCTCGGCTATCTGCCTCTGGCCATCGAACAGGCCGCCGCGTTCATGGAGGAGCGGTCGACGCCCGTCGCCGATTACCTCCAACTCTTCCGCACCCGGCGCAAGGAGCTATGGGCCCGTCAGCGGACGCCGCTGGCAACGGTCTGGCAGATGTCGATCGAAAAGGTGCGCGCGGAGAACCCGGCCGCGGAGGCGCTGCTGCATCTGCTGGCGTACCTCGCACCCGAGGATGTGCCGCGGAGCCTCCTGCGCGGTGCGGGCGAAGACGACGTTCCGGAGTTGCTCCGCGCACTGGTCGATCCGTTGGCCTTCGATGATGCGGTAGCGATCTTGCGCCGTTATTCGCTGATCAAGACGGACGACGACGCGCTTTCGATGCACAGGCTGCAGCAGTTCGTGATCCGGGACAGCGAGTCGCCGAAGGAGCAGACGCGGTGGTGCGCGGACGCCGGAAGCCTGCTTAGCGCCCTGATGAAACCGGCAATCTACGACTCACGGACGTGGCCAGCACGCGATCGGCTCATTTCCCACACCCTGAGCATGAACGAGCACGCGACTGCTCTGGGCCTGGCGACTGACGGGATCGCGGACATCTGCGGGCGCATGGGAGGGTATCTTGCGTATCGAGCGCACTTCGATCTTGGCGATC
>DATEOX010000209.1:0-3018 GCA_035273585.1 Thermoanaerobaculia bacterium | reverse complement strand
AAGCGCGCATGACCGTCGTCACGAAGAACCAGGCGCGGCTCAAGCGCCGCCGCCGCGTCCGCGCGAAGGTCGCCGGCACGGCCGATCGCCCGCGCATCTCGGTGTTCCGCTCCAACCGCGGCATCCAGGCGCAGCTCGTCGACGACCTCGCCGGCCACACGCTGGCGGCCGTGTCGTGGACCGAGAGCGACCTGCGCTCGCTCAAGCCCATGGAGCAGGCCGGCAAGGCGGGCGAGCTGCTCGCCGAGCGAGCGAAGGCCGCCGGCGTCGATGCCGCGGTGTTCGACCGCGGCGGGTACCGCTATCACGGCCGGGTGAAGGCGTTCGCCGACGGCGTGCGCGAAGGAGGACTGACGGTATGAACGGCGTCGACAGGACCGTCGGCCCCGGTGGCCTGGACCTGCAGGAGCGGGTCGTCGAGATCAACCGCGTCGCGAAGGTCGTCAAGGGCGGCCGGCGCTTCTCGTTCACGGCCCTCGTGGTCGTCGGCGACGAGAAGGACGTCGTGGGCGTGGGCTACGGCAAGGCCAACGAGGTCCCGCTGGCGATCCAGAAGGGCGTCGAGCGCGCGAAGAAGAACCTCTTCCGCGTGCCCAAGCACGGCTCGACGATCACCCACACCGTGACCGGCGAGTTCGGCTCCGGCAAGGTCTTCCTGAAGCCCGCCTCCGAGGGCACCGGCGTCATCGCCGGCGGCGGCGTGCGCGCGGTGCTCGAGCTCGCGGGCATCCACGACATCCTCTCGAAGTCGCTCGGGTCGCAGAACCCGATCAACCTCGTCAAGGCGACTGTTGCGGGCCTGCAGGCCCTGCGCACGCCGGACGAGGTCGCCGAGCTGCGCGGCCTGTCGATCAACCAGGTCCTCGGCCTAGGCGGCGACCGCGCCGCGACGGAGACGCTCGAGGGCGCGCCGGCCGGCGGCGCCGACGTCAACGGCAACGGGACCACCGAGGCGGCCGAGGCCGCCGGGGAGGCGCCTGAGTCGTGAAGGTGACGCAGGTCAGGAGCAAGAACGGCTCGAACAAGCAGCAGCTCGACACGCTGCGCTCGCTCGGGCTGCGCCGCATCGGCCACACGGTCGAGATCAAGGACACCCCGCAGGCGCGCGGCATGGTGCACCGCGTCCGCCACCTGGTGAGGACCGATGACTGAGAACGACGACTTCGGGCTGCACACGCTCAAGCCCGCCCCCGGCAGCCGCAGGGACCGCAAGCGCGTCGGGCGCGGCGAGGGCTCCGGCACCGGCAAGACGGCCGGCCGCGGCCAGAAGGGCTACGGCTCGCGCTCGGGCGCGAAGTCCCGCAGCAACTTCGAGGGCGGCCAGATGCCGATCCACATGCGGATGCGCAAGCTGCGCGGCCCGCACATGAAGAAGTCGATGCCCTTCGAGCGTTTCCGCACCCACACGCAGGCGGTGAACATCTCGGACCTCGAGGCGCGCTTCGACTCCGGCGACTCGGTCACGCTCGAGACGCTCCACTCGCACGGGCTCTGCACGAAGAAGGACGTGCCGGTGAAGGTGCTCGCGAAGGGCGAGATCACCAAGCCGCTCACCGTCCACGCGCACAAGTTCAGCGCTGCCGCGAAGGAGGCCATCGAGGCCGCCGGCGGCACCTGTCAGGTCATCGAGGCCTGACCGCCGCTGGGCGCCGGGCCGGCAGCGACCCGCTAACCTCCGTCCGCGATGGCGACGACGATCCTTCGCGCGCTGACGGTCCCCGAGATCCGCAAGAAGCTCGCCTTCACGGCGCTGCTGCTCGCGCTCTACCGGCTCGGCTCGCACATCCCGGTGCCGGGGATCGACGTCCAGGCCGTCAACCAGATCCAGAGCCAGTTCGGGAGCGGCGGCATCCTCAACCTGCTGAACACGTTCAGCGGCGGCGGCCTGTCGCGGATCGCGCTGTTCGCGCTCGGGATCATGCCGTACATCACGGCGTCGATCATCCTGCAGCTCCTGACGGTCGTCGTGCCGTCGCTGGAGAAGCTGCAGAAGGAGGGCGAGGTCGGCCAGGCGCGGATCACCCAGTACACGCGCTACCTCACCGTGGGCCTCGCGTTCGCCCAGTCGATCGGCTACGTCTTCCTGTTCCGGAGCTTCGCGCCGAGCACCGGGACGCCGGTCATCCCGGACTTCGACACGCCGCACGTCTTCCTGATCGTGATCTCGCTCACGGCGGGCACGGTGCTGCTCATGTGGATGGGCGAGCTCATCACGCAGCGCGGCATCGGCAACGGCATCTCGCTGATGATCTTCGCGTCGATCGTCGCGAGCTTCCCGAAGGGCGTGCAGGCGTGGTGGACGAACCCCGACCAGGTGTTCAAGGTCGGCATGCCGTTCCTCGCGCTCGCCGTGATCGCCGCCGTCGTCTTCATCCAGGAGGGCCAGCGGCGCATCCCGGTCCAGTACGCCAAGCGCGTCATCGGCCGGCGCATGAGCGCGGGCGGCCAGACCTACCTGCCGCTGCGGGTGAACATGGCCGGCGTGATCCCGGTCATCTTCGCGGCGTCGATCATGGCGTTCCCGCCGACCGTCGGCCAGCTCATCCAGCAGCCCTGGGCGCAGGACATCTCGGACTTCTTCAACCCGTCGAAGGCGCCCTACCTGATCGGCGAGACCGTCTTCATCATCCTGTTCACGTACTTCTACACCGCGGTCACGTTCAACCCGGTGGACCAGGCCGACAACCTGCGCAAGTACGGTGGCTTCATCCCCGGCGTGCGCCCGGGCCGGCCGACGGCCGAGTTCCTCGACCGCATCCTCGCCCGCCTGACGTTCCCGGGCGCGCTCTACCTCGCCGCGATCGCCGCGCTGCCGACGATCCTCATCAACCAGACGTCGGCCAACTTCTACTTCGGCGGCACCTCGATCCTCATCGTCGTCGGCGTGGCGCTGGACACGATGAAGCAGCTCGAGGCGCAGCTGATGATGCGCAACTACGAGGGATTCTTGAAATGAGTCTCGCCCTGCGGTCGCCGCAAGCGGCGACCTCCGGACGACGTTACGGATGAGCGAGCTGA
>DATEOX010000208.1:0-10086 GCA_035273585.1 Thermoanaerobaculia bacterium | reverse complement strand
CTTCTGCGTCACGGGCGCCGGTTTCGGCGGCTGCTTGACCAGCTCCGGGAAGAGCTTCGGTGCGACCGCCGCCCAGAGCCACAGGAAGGCGAGCGAGATCAGAACGGCGATGAAAATGCGCTTTTCCATTTATGGGACCGGGTCCCAGCCTCCGGCATTCAAAGGGTGACAGCGGGCGAGACGGCGCAGGCCGAGCCAGAGCCCGCGCAGGACGCCGTGCTTCTCGATGGCTTGGGCCATGTACATGGAGCAGGTGGGCTCGAAACGGCAGAGCGGCGGCAGCAGAGGCGAGATGAATCGCTTGTAGACGCGGAGAAGGAAGAGAGCTGCCGCGCGCATCGACGTCGTCAGGCGCGCTCGCTCACGACGCGCTGCAGGACCTTCTGCAGGTCCTGGCTGTATTCACGAAAAGAGGCCACGGCGGCGTTCGGTTTGACATTGACCACGAAGTCCATCGAGAGCCGGTCGAGGCCGAGGGGCTCGCGCTGGCGGCGGTAAGTCTCGCGGGTCCAGCGCTTCAGACGGTTGCGAACGTTGGCCTTTCCGGCCTTCTTCGTCGCCGTGATGCCGATCCGCGAATGAGGCAGACCGTTGGGAGCGAAGAAGAGCACCGTGTAGCGGGAGAAAAGCTTGCGGCCCGTCTCGTAAACCCGCAGAAACTCTCGGCGCTTTGCGAGTCGCTTTTCTTTGGGCAGCCCCTGCGGGGAATCCACGAGAACGGTTAGACGGCGAGGCGCTTGCGGCCTTTGCGGCGCCGCCGGGAGAGCACCGCCTGCCCATCCTTGGTGCGCATGCGGACGAGGAAACCGTGCGTGCGCTTCCGGCGGCGGTTGTTCGGCTGAAAAGTACGCTTCATGTTCGATTTTCCTAACCTTCTGAAAAGAAAGCGGTGAGTATAGCCACGCCGCCGCTAGCGGTCAACGAAGCAAGCGGCCAAACTCGCCGGGTGGGGGTTTAATTCCGGGTTTGGGCGCTCAAAAACCCGGTGGCGCTGTGCTAGACTCACCGACCCTTACCCAGCATGGTTTTTTCCGCAGATTGTGGAAAAACTGTGGATTGTCAACAAGATAGATCGTCCCCCCATGAACGTTTGGAAGCACGTACTCTCCCGCGTCGAGCAACTCATTGATCGATCGGAGTATGAGAGCTGGTTCGCTCAGACCCGGTTCGTTGCCCAGAAGGGAGACACCATCGACGTGAGCGTCCCGTCGCAGCGTTACGTGGACGAGATCCGCGAGCGCTACGGCTCCCAGATCCGCCAGGTCCTGACCGAGATCTCCCCCGACCGGATGCAGATCCACTTCGTCGTCGATGCCGACTCGCTGGACGACATCGCCGCCGCCCCTCCCCCTCCCCGCGAGGAGCTCCCCCAGGCCGTCTTCAACCCGCGCTACCGCTTCGAGTCGTTCGTCGTCGGCAGCTCGAACCAGCTCGCCTATGCCGCGTCGATGTCCATCGCGGAGAACCCGAGCGGCTCGTTCAACCCGCTCTTCATCTACGGCGGCGCCGGCCTGGGCAAGACGCACCTCATCCAGGCCATCGGCCAGGCCATCCGCGAGTCGGCTCATCAGAAGCGGGTCGTCTACATGTCGGCAGACGCCTTCGTGACCGACCTCATCTCCTCCATCCGCTATGACCGGATGCAGTCCTTCCGCGACCGCTACCGCACCGTCGACGCGCTCCTCCTCGACGACATCCAGTTCATCGCCGGCAAGGAGCGGACGCAGGAGGAGTTCTTCCACACGTTCAACGCCCTGTACGAGGCGCAGCGGCAGATCGTGTTCACCTCCGACCGTCCGCCGAAAGAGATCCCCACCATCGAGGAGCGCCTCCGCTCCCGCTTCGAATGGGGCCTCATCGCCGACATCCAGCCGCCCGATCTGGAGACGAAGGTCGCGATCCTTCGCAGGAAGGCGGACGAGAAGAAGCTCGACCTGCCGCAGGATGTGGCCCTCTTCCTCGCCGAGCGGGTCCGCTCGAACGTGCGCGAGCTGGAAGGGCACCTGAACAAGATCGCCGTCTTCGGCTCGTTGGCCGGCAAGCCGGTCACGGTCGACCTCGCCCGCGAGGCGCTGAAGGACCTGCTGACGAAGGAGAACAAGCCGATCACCGGCCCGGAGATCATGCGCATCGTGGCCGCGCACTACGGCCAGACGGTGACGAACCTCAAGTCGAAGACGAACACCCAGACGATCGTCTTCCCCCGCCAGGTGGCGATGTGGATGTGCAAGGAGCTGACGGACCTCTCGTATCCGGAGATCGGGAAGCTCTTCAACAACAAGCATCACTCGACGGTGATGCACTCGGTCGAGAAGATCTCGGACATGATCGAGAACGACCAGCAGTTCGCCAGAACGATCGACACGCTGAAGAAGCAGTTCCGATGACGCGTGTCATCCTGAGGCGCGAAGACGCCGAAGGATCCGCACCTTCGGGCGCAGCGCAAGATCGGTACGGATCCTTCGCCGTCTTCGCGGCTCAGGATGACAAAGGTTGCGGATCAGGCTGTCGAAACATTGTGGAGAAAAACGACCTCGTGCAAACCAGGCCCGGGCACTGCGGAAAACGGTGCCGATTCCCTCCGTTTTTCCGCGTCGAATCCCGCAGGCTCGAAGCGGAATGAACTGCTATACTTTCGAGGCCTTTGCGAGTCGTCCAAAGGATTTCCTCTCGTATCTACTACCACGACTACTAAACAAGAAAAGAACTCTTAGTCCGAAGGAAGAGACATGGAGCTGACGGTCGCAAAAGCCGATCTGCAGAAAGAGCTACAGCTTTGCCAGGGCGTCGTCGAAAAGCGCTCGACGATCCCCATCCTGTCGAACGTCCTGATCAAGGCCACGGACGGTCGTCTGCAGATCGCCGCCACGGACCTCGATGTGACGATCCTCAGCTCCTGCGCGGCGAGGATCACCACGCCGGGCGGCGTGACCATCGAAGCCAAGCGCCTCTTCGACGTCGTCCGCTCCCTCCCCGACGAAGACGTGCACATGACCCTGCAGGAGAACCACTCGATGCTCATCGAGTCGGGGACGGCGAAGTTCCGCCTCCTCGGGTTGCCCGCAGAGGACTATCCGACCCTGCCGACCGTATCGGTGACCGAGGCGTACTCCATCCCGCTCGACGAGCTCAAGACCATGGTCGGGAAAGTGAAGTTCGCCATCACCCACGAGGAGACGCGCTTCCAGCTCAACGGCGCGCTGCTCAAGGTCCAGCCGGCGAAGCTGGAGATGGTGGCCACCGACGGCCACCGCATGGCGCTCATCAACTTCCCGTATGCCTCCGGGGGCAACGGCAAGAAGAAGGGGAGCGACCTCACCATTCTCATCCCGCGCAAGGCGCTGGACGAGATCCTCCGCCTCGAATCGGCCGGCGAGGAGAACGCCGTCCGCTTCGGCGTGTCGGACAACCAGCTCTTCTTCGAGGCCGGCGAGAGGCGCCTGCTGGCGCGCATGATCGACGTCAACTTCCCGAACTACATGGAAGTGATCTCCCGCGACAACGACCGGCACGTGATGGTCGACCGGGAGCGGCTGCTCTCGACCATCCGGCGCATTTCTCTCGTGGCCAACGAGCGGACGCGCGCCGTCCGCTTCGATTTCGCGCCGGGCAAGCTCACCGTGTCGTCGACGAACCCCGAGCTCGGCGACGCGCGCGAGACGGTCCCCATCGACTATGCCGGCAACCCGTTCTTCGTCGGGCTGAACGCGGCGTACGTGACGGACTTTTTGAGCGCCGTCGATACTCCGAGCGTTGCGCTCGACCTGAAGGACGAGAACAGCCAGTGCATCGGCAAGCCGTCGCCCAGCGGCGACGACCTGCCGTACGAGTACCTCTACGTCGTGATGCCGATGCGCCTTGCGTGATCCTCAGCCGGCTGACGACCGAGAGCTTCCGCAACCTCGCTCCGGCCGAGACGGCCTTTCACGAGCAGACCAACATCCTGGTCGGCCGCAATGGCCAGGGGAAGACGAACTTGCTCGAGGCCATCTACTTCCTGGCCACGACGAAGTCCTTCCGCACGCCGCGCGTGCCGAGCCTCTTCCGCTTCGACGCGCCGAGCGTCTTCGTCGCCGGCGAGGTGCAGCGCGAGGTGCAGCGGACGCTGTCCATCGGCATGGAGGCCGAGTCGCACAAACGCGTCCTGATGATCAACGGCGAGCGGGTGCCGCTCGGGCGCTATCTCAACGCCACCACCGTCTTCGCCTACTCGTCCGCGCGGCTGGAGATCATCCGCGGGGCGCCGGAGGAGCGGCGGCGCTTCCTCGACCGCGGCGTGGCCAGCATCGATCCGGCGCACCTGGACGAGCTGACGCGCTACGGCCGCGTGCTCAAGCAGCGGAACGCGCTGCTCCAGTCGGTGAGCGTGGGCGATGCTCCGGCCTCGATGCTCGACCCGTGGGACGAGGAGTTCGTCGCCGCGGCGGAGCTCGTGACCGCCGCGCGCGCCGCCTACACCGAGCAGCTCGCCGCCGCCTACCGGGAGATCGTCGCGCGCCACGACTACCACGTGCGCGACCTGGAGATGGTCTACCGCCCCGCAATCGCGGACCTGCGGGCGACGCGGCGGGAGGAGATCCGCGCGCGCATGTCGCTCTCCGGGCCGCAGCGCGACCAGCTCGATTTCCTGACTGGCGGCCGGCCGGCGGCGGAGGTGCTGTCGGGGGGTGAGCTGAAGATGATCGTGCTCTTCCTCAAGTTCGCCAAGATCGAGCTTTTCCGGCGGCGGATGGACGAGACGCCGGTCTTCCTCCTGGACGACGTCGACGCCGAGCTGGACCTCGAAATCCTGCAGAACCTGCTGGCCAGACTGCCCGCCCGGACCCAGCTCTTCGCCACCTCCGCCAAGGAGTCGTTTCTACAGGTTCTGGAGACCGGCCCGCACCGCCGCTTAACCCTTGAAAACGGGAGAGTTACGGCCTCAATAGATTTCGCCTGAAAACGCAATTTTGCGGTACAATAAACCGTTACATTCCGCGGTAAAAACTCCTCGCGATTTCGGCCGCCGTGACGGCGCCCGCTGCCTCGCGAGAAACGCCTCGAAAACGTCCACGAGAAAGTGATCCGGATGCCAGACGACTACACCACCGACCTACCAGGGGACGACCAGGAAATCACCCCCGACAACGGAAACTACACCGCGGAAGACATCAAGGTCCTCAAAGGCCTCGATGCGGTGCGCAAGCGCCCGGGTATGTACATCGGCGACACCGACGACATCACCGGCCTGCACCACATGGTCTACGAGGTCGTGGACAACGCCATCGACGAGGCGCTGGCCGGCTACGCGGACCGCGTCGGGGTCACGGTCCACGTCGACAACTCGGTGACCGTCGAGGACAACGGCCGCGGCATCCCGGTCGACATCCACAAGGAAGAGGGACGCTCCGCGGCCGAGGTCATCATGACCGAGCTGCACGCGGGCGGTAAGTTCGACAACAACTCGTACAAGGTCTCCGGCGGCCTGCACGGCGTCGGCGTCTCCGTCGTCAACTTCCTTTCCGAGTGGCTGGAGCTGGAGATCCACCGCGACGGCTTCGTCTGGCGGCTGCGCTTCGAGCGCGGCGTGCCGGTCGGCTCGCTGGCGAAGGGGGAGAAGACCAGCAAGCGCGGCACGCGCGTCACCTTCAAGGCCGACCCGGAGATCTTCTCCGTCACGGAGATGAACTACGAGACGCTCTCCCAGCGCCTCCGCGAGCTGGCCTTCCTCAACAGCGGCGTGCACATCGAGATCCGCGACGAGCGGAGCGAGAAGCACCACGAGTTCCGCTATGAGGGCGGCATCGTCTCCTTCGTGAAGGACCTGAACAAGGCCAAGACGCCGCTGCACGAGGACCCGATCTTCATCCGCGACGAGCGCGACGGCGAGGCGGTGGAGATCGCCCTGCAGTGGAACGAGGGCTACACCGAGAATATCTACACCTTCACCAACACGATCAAGAACCTCGACGGCGGCACGCATCTGCAGGGCTTCAAAGCCGCCCTCACCCGCACGGTCAACAAGTACGTCGACGAGACCGGCCTGGCCGCGAAGCTCAAGCTCGCCCTCGAGGGCGACGACGTGCGCGAGGGACTCAGCTCCGTCATCTCCATCAAGATCCGCGACCCGAAGTTCTCCTCCCAGACGAAGGACAAGCTCGTCTCCTCGCACGTGAAGACGTGGGTGGAGCAGGTGATGAACGAGCGGCTGGCGGAGTTCTTCGAGGAGCATCCGCGCGAGACGCGGCGCATCATCGACAAGATCGTCGAGGCGGCGCGGGCGCGCGAGGCGGCCCGCAAGGCGCGCGACCTCACCCGCCGCAAAGGCGCGCTCGACTCGGCCTCCCTGCCGGGCAAGCTCGCCGACTGCCAGGAGCGCGACCCGAAGTTTTGCGAGATCTACTTCGTGGAGGGCGACTCGGCCGGCGGCTCGGCCAAGCAGGGCCGCGACCGCCGCTTCCAGGCCGTGCTCCCGCTCAAGGGCAAGATCCTGAACGTGGAGAAGGCCCGCCTGGACAAGATGCTCTCCTCCGAGGAGATCCGCCTGATGATCACCGCGTTGGGCACCGGCATCGGCGCGGACGAGTTCTCGGTGGAGAAGCTCCGCTACCACAAGATCATCATCATGACCGACGCCGACGTCGACGGCTCGCACATCCGGACGCTGATCCTCACTTTCTTCTTCCGGCACATGCGCAGCGTGATCGACCAGGGCCACCTCTTCATCGCCCAGCCGCCGCTGTTCAAGGTCACGCAGGGGAAGAAGGACACGTACCTCAAGGACGAGGCGGAGAAGTCGCGCTTCCTCCTCTCGCGCATCGCCGAGTCGGTGCAAGTCGCGCCCCAGGCCGGCATGGCCATCCGCGGCGAGGCGCTGGTGACGATGCTCCAGCGGATGGAGGAGTACCGCAACTACGCGAAGAAGCTCGCCGCGCGCGGCATCCCCCGCGAGGCGCTGGACATCCTCTTCATCGAGGGCTTCAGCGACCGCGCGGCGCTCGGCGATCCGGACAAGCTCGAGTCGCTGTCCCGCGCGCTGACCGCCGCCGGCTTCGAGAACGTGCGGGTTGTGACCGACGAGGAGACGGAGACGCCGGCGCTGCAGTTCACGGTCGGCGGCAACGGCACCGGCCGCCGCGCGACGGTGAACAACGAGCTGCTCTCCCAGTACGAGTTCCGGCAGATGGCCAAGGCCTTCGAGCAGCTCTCCGCCTTCGGTCTGCCGCCGTACACGGTGCAACACGGCGACGAGGCGACGACGTTCGTCCACGTCGACGAGCTGCTCGAGCAGATCTACAAACTGGCCGAGAAGGGCCTGTCGATCCAGCGCTACAAAGGCTTGGGCGAAATGAACCCCGAGCAGCTCTGGGAGACGACCATGAACCCCGAGACGCGGCGCCTGCTGCAGGTGACGATCGCCGACGCCGTCGGCGCCGAGGAGCTGTTCACGGTGCTGATGGGCGACCAGGTGGAGCCGCGAAGGGTGTTCATCCAGGACAACGCGCTGGAAGTGAAGAACCTCGATATCTGAGACCTGCTGTCATCCTGAGGCGCGAAGACGGCGAAGGATCCGTACCGCAAGATCGCTACGGATCCTTCGCCGTCTGCGCGGCTCAGGATGACACCGAGAACCACGCATGGCTGACAACGACTACCAGAACTTCAACGACCAGCGAGTGCCGGTCAACATCGAAGACGAGATGCGCAAGTCGTATCTCGACTACGCGATGTCCGTCATCATCGGACGCGCGCTGCCCGACGTCCGCGACGGGCTCAAGCCGGTCCACCGCCGCATCCTCTACGGCATGTACGAGCAGGGAAACACGGCCGGCCGTGCCTACAAGAAGTCGGCGCGCATCGTGGGCGACGTGATGGGCAAGTACCACCCGCACGGCGACAGCGCGATCTACGACTCGGTGGTGCGCATGGCCCAGGAGTTCTCCATGCGCTACCGCCTCGTCGATGGCCAGGGCAACTTCGGCTCGGTCGACGGCGACAACCCGGCGGCCATGCGCTACACCGAGGTGCGCCTCACGAGGCTCGCCGAGGAGCTGATGCGGGACGACATCGACAAGGAAACCGTCGACTGGGTCCCGAACTACGACGGCAACGAGCGCGAGCCGTCCGTGCTGCCGGCGAAGTACCCCAACCTGCTCGTGAACGGCTCCTCCGGCATCGCCGTCGGCATGGCCACGAACATCCCGCCGCACAACCTCGGCGAAGTGATCGACGCCGTGCTGATGATGATCGACAACCCGCAGGCGACGGTGAAGGACCTCATCGCCGTCCTCCCCGGCCCCGACTTCCCCACCGCCGGCTTCATCCACGGCAAGGAAGGGATCTACGAGGCGTACAAGACGGGGCGGGGCATTCTGCAGGTGCGCGCGCGCGCGGGCATCGAGACGACGAAGAAGGGCGACAAGCAGCAGATCGTCGTGACGGAGATCCCGTACATGACGAACAAGAAGCGCCTCATCGAGAAGATCGCCGAGCTGGTGCACGACAAGCGCATCGAAGGCATCTCCGACCTGCGCGACGAGTCCGACCGCGAGGGGATGCGCATCGTGGTGGAGCTCAAGCGCGGCGAGCTTGCCGAGGTCGTGCTCAACAACCTCTATCGCAACACGCAGATGCAGACGACGTTCGGCATCATCTTCCTGGCCATCGTCAACAACAAGCCGGAGGTGATGGACCTCCCGACGATGCTCCGCCACTTCATCGAGCACCGGAAGGAGATCGTCGTCCGCCGCACGCGCTTCGAGCTGCGCAAAGCCGAGGAGCGGGCGCACATCCTGGAAGGTCTGGTCAAGGCGCTGGACATCCTGGACGAGCTGATCTCGTTCATCCGCTCCAGCCGCACGCCGCCCGAGGCGAAGAGCGGCCTCATCTCGCGCTGGGACTTCTCCGAGGTCCAGGCGCAGGCGATTCTCGACATGCGCCTGCAGCGCCTCACGGGCCTGGAGCGCGAGAAGATCGTGGCCGAGTACGAGGACGTGCAGGCCCTCATCCGCCGCCTGCGGGAGATCCTTGCCTCCGAGCAACTCGTCCTGGAGATCATCTCGACCGAGCTGCGCGAGATCAAGGAAGCGTACGGCGACAAGCGCCGCACCGAGATCGTGGCGGACGAAGGGGCCATCGCCATCGAGGACCTCATCGCCGACGAGGACATGGTCATCACCGTGTCGCGCGGCGGCTACATCAAGCGCTCCCCCCTCTCGCTCTACCGCGCCCAGCGCCGCGGCGGCAAGGGCCGCATCGGCATGCAGACGAAGGAAGAGGACATCGTGGAGCACCTCTTCGTCGCCTCCGCGCACTCGTACATCCTCGTCTTCACCGACCGCGGCCGGCTGTACTGGCTCAAGGTGCACGCCATCCCGGAGGTCGGCGCGAACGCGCGCGGCAAGGCCATCGTCAACCTGCTGCAGGTCGAGGCAGGCGAGAACGTGCGGGCCCTGCTCACCACGAAGGACTTCACGGAAGGCAAGTACGTGGTGATGACCACCCGCGCGGGCCGCATCAAGAAGACGGAGCTCGGCGCGTTCTCCAACGTGCGCACCACGGGCATCATCGCCATCGACATCAACGAGGGCGACGATCTCTATTCGGTGCAGCTCTCGGACGGCAAGTCGGAGATCCTGATCTCGACGTACGACGGCCGGGCCATCCGCTTCCACGAGGATGACGTTCGGCCCATGGGCCGCGGCGCCGCCGGCGTGAAGGGCATCTCCCTCCGCGAAGGCGACTACGTGGTGGAGATGGACGTGCTGCCCGCTTCCGCCGACGCTGCGGCGGGCGCCGATGCACCCGCCGATGCCGACGAGGTCGAGGACGAGGCGGAGACCGACGAGTCGGTCGAGGCGATCGCCGACGACCGCGGCTACATCCTGACCATCACCGAGCGCGGCTTCGGCAAGCGCTCGCCGGTGTCCGCGTACCGGCTGCAGAGTCGCGGCGGCATGGGCGTGACGAACATCAAGGTCACGGAGAAGAACGGCAAGGTGGCGGGCATTGCCCACGTGCAGGGCGACGAGCAGGTGCTGCTCATCACCGAGCAGGGGATGATCATCCGCGTGCCGGTGAGCGGGATCCGCTCGATGAGCCGCAACA
>DATEOX010000207.1:0-5722 GCA_035273585.1 Thermoanaerobaculia bacterium | reverse complement strand
CAAGAACGGGAAGCGGGCCGGCACGACGGCCGTCCACGAGTACACGATCCGCGACGGCAACGTGGCGAAGTTCCGCGCGTACGAGGACACGGCGGCGGTCCGCGAGGCGTACGGCGCCTAGTGCGGCCAGAGCGGCGTGTTGCGCACCACCCACCACCCGACGATGGTGACGGCGACGGACCAGCCGAGCCAGGGGCGGGTGGTGGCGTTGCGCAGCGGCGTGCGCGTGACGAACGCGCGCGCCGCGTCCGCCGTGCCGAAGAGCAGCACCGGCGCGTAGAGCAGGAGCATCGGGTTGAAGCGGAAGGCGGCGGCGAGGCGGCCGTGCAGCAGCGCGTGAAGCGCGCGCGCGGTGCCGCAGCCGGGGCAGTCGAGCCCCGTCAGAGCATGGAAGAGGCACTGCGGATAGAAGCCGGCCGTGACCGGCTCGAAGCGGTAGAGCACGAACACGCCGGCCGCCCCGACGCACAGCGCGCCGAGGACGGCCAGCAGGCGGCGGGGATCACTTTGCGGCGTCACTGATGCCCGCCAGGCCGCCGGCGACGGCCCAGATCACTATTACCAAGATGCCGACTCCGAAGCCGATCCACGACCAGAGCTTCGCGTTGCGCGACGCCTCCTCCGCGCCGGCGATGTCGCCCGCGTTGAGCTTCGAGTTCACCTGCGCGGCATAGACGATGGCCACGATGCCGGCCGGCAGGCAGCAGCAGAGCGTCACCAGGATCGACTGCACGAGGTAGTTCGGGACGCTGCCCGGCGCCGCGGGGGCGGCATACGCGGCGAACTGCTGCACCGGATGGCCGCAGCTCGGGCAGGCCGTCGCGCCGTCGGGGCGGGGGGAGCCACACTGGGTACAGTACACGCCGTTTCTCCTCTCGCTACCTGTTCTGGATGCCTTCGGGGTACTGCACGAAGCTGCCGTTGCTGAAGATGATGTCGCAGTCGAAGTTCTTCGTGGTGTTCTCGCTGTACTCCTGCAGCGCGTCGTGCTCGAAGACGCCGTCCTTGCCGCCGCTGGCGAGCGCGTAGGTATCGCACTTGCCGACGTTGTGCGCGTCCCAGCACTCGTAGCGGAGGCCGTGCGTCCAGCCGTCCTGCGTCCGGACCGTCTTCATGTACGTCGGGCTGAGGACGGAGGCGAGCTCCGAGGCGCTGCCGACCCGCGGATAATCGTTCGTGTCGGTGGCGCGCGCCTCGATCGCGGTGGCGACCGAGCGCATGTCCGCCATGGTCCGCTTCTGCTTCGAGCGCTGCATGGCGGTGAGGAGGTTCGGGATGGCGATCGCCGCCAGGATGCCGATGATGGCGACCAGGATGAAGCCGCCGACCACCAGTCCGAGGACGATGCTCATCGTGTTGTCGCTCTTTGCCACCGCCGCGCGCGCCGGCGCGCCGTTGTGAGGGTTTCCGCAGCTCGGGCAGTTGAAGCGGGCGGGGTCGCGGACGTCGCTCCCGCAATACGCGCAATACGGCATGGGAGTCTCCCCTGTCTTCAGGATTGAGGGCCGATCGCGCGATTGTACCGCGTCACCACATCATGCCGAGCTGCAGCTTGGCCGCCTCGGACATCATGCTCCGGTCCCACACCGGGTCGAACACGACCTCCACGTCCGCGCTCTTCACGCCGGGCAGCGACTCCACCTTGGAGCGGACGTCGTTCGCCAACACGGGTCCCATGCCGCAGCCGGGGGCGGTGAGGGTCATCTTGATCTTCACCGCCTTGCCGCCCTCCTCCGCGTCTCCGAGTTCGCAGAGGTAGACCAGGCCGAGGTCGACGATGTTCACCGGGATCTCCGGGTCGTAGCAGGTGCGGAGCTGCTCCCACACGAGCTCCTCGAGCTTCTCCGGCGTGAGCGTCTCGGCATCCGCGCCGGCGATGACCTGCGGCGTCTTTCCGATCGCCTCGACCTCCGGGCCGGAGAGGCGGATCATCAGGCCGCGGTCGGTGATCAGCGTGTACGAGCCGCCGAGGGATTGGGTGATGGTCGCCTGCGCCCCCTGCGGGACGAGGACGCGCTCGCCGCTGGGGATCATGACCGCATCCGCCTGGCGGCTGAACGTGACTTCTTCGCGTGTGTTCATTCCGTGCTCACCTTTTCGCCGCTGCCCTGCAGGGCGCTTCGGAGCGTGTGCCAAGCCAGCGTCGCGCACTTGACGCGGGCCGGAAACTCCGACACCCCTGAGAACGCGGCGAGGCGCCCCAGTTCTGCCCCGTCGAGCTCGCCAGCGTGGCCGGTGACGAGCTTCTGGAAGGTGTCGAAGAGACGGTCGGCTTCGGCCTTGGTCTTCCCCTTCACCGTGGAGCTCATCACCGAGGCCGAGGCCTTGGAGATGGCGCAGCCGCTGCCGGTGAAGCCGACGTCGCGAATCGTGTCGCCGTCCACCTGCACGTAGAGCGTGTAGTGATCGCCGCAGAGCGGGTTGTAGCCCTCCACCTTCGCCGTGGCGGCCGGGAGCTCCTTGAAGTTTCGCGGGTTCTTGTTGTGGTCGAGGATGACCTGCTGGTAAAGCTCGCGGAGCTCGGACATCAGCGGAAGACCTCGATCACCTTCTTCAGGCCGACGACCAGCGCGTCGGCCTCCTCCCGCGTGTTGTACAGGCCGAACGACGCGCGGCCGGTGGCCGGCACGTTGAAGCGCATCATCAGCGGCTGCGCGCAGTGATGGCCCGTGCGGATGGCGATGCCTTCCTGATCGAGGATGGTCCCGATGTCGTGCGGGTGCACGCCTTCCAGCACGAACGAGATCACGCTCGCCTTGTGCGCCGCGGTGCCGATGATGCGGATGCCGTCCAGCTCGAGCAGCCGGTCGGTCGCGTACTGCAGCAGGTCCTGCTCGTGCGCGGCGATCCGGTCGAGGCCGACCGAGCCGACGTAATCGAGCGCCGCGGCAAGACCGATGACGCCCTCGATGTTCGGCGTCCCCGCCTCGAACTTGTAGGGAAGCGCGTTGTAGGTCGTCTTCTCGAAGGAGACGGAGAGGATCATGTCCCCGCCGCCCATGAACGGCGGCATGGCCTCGAGCAGCGCTTCCTTGCCGTACAGCGCGCCGACGCCGGTCGGCCCGTACACCTTGTGGCCGGAGAACGCGTAGAAGTCGCAGTCGAGCTCCTGCACGTCGATGGGGAGGTGAGGCACGCCCTGCGCGCCGTCGATGATGACCACCGCGCCGGCCGCGTGGGCCATGGCGATCATCTTGCGGATGGGATTGATCGTGCCGAGGGCGTTGGAGGCGTGGCCGACGGCGACGATGCGCGTGCGGTCGTTGAGGAGGCTCGCGTACGCGTCGACATCCACCTCGCCGGCCTCGTTGACCGGGATGATCTTCAGCGTGGCGCGCTTCTCCTCGCAGAGCATCTGCCAGGGGACGATGTTCGAGTGATGCTCGATGGCGGAGATGAGCACCTCATCGCCTTCGCCCACATGCTTGCGGCCCCACGAATACGCCACGAGGTTGATTCCCTCGGTGGTGCCGCGGGTGAAGATGATCTCCTTCTCCGAGCGGGCGTTGACGAAGTTCTTGACCGTCGTGCGCGCGCCTTCGTACGCCGCGGTGGCCACCTCGCTGAGGTAATGCACGCCGCGATGCACGTTCGAGTTCTCTTCCGCGTAATAGCGGACGATGCGGTCGATGACGACCTTCGGCTTTTGCGTCGTGGCCGCGTTGTCGAGATAGACGAGCGGCTTGCCGCGCACCTTGGTGCGCAGGATCGGAAAATCCTCGCGGATGCGCTGGACGTCGTAGGTGGTCATCCTGAGCGGAGCGAAGGATCTCCCGGCAGCAGGAGATCCTTCGCCGTCTTCGCGGCTCAGGATGACGGTGGAATTTGCGGTCATCGCCCTCTCTCCCTTCTCTCCGGCAGGCGGTCCTTGAGCTGGGCGAACATCGCCCGGCGGACCAGCTCGCGCACCGGCTCGATTTTGATGCGGTCGACGATCTCGCCGGCGAAGGCGTGGATCAGCAGCCGGCGCGCATCCTCCTCGCCGATGCCGCGCGAGCGGAGGTAGAACATCGGCTCCTCCTCGATCTGGCCGATCGTCGAGCCGTGGTTGCATTTCACGTCGTCGTTGAGGATCTCCAGCGTCGGCTTGGAGTCGACGATGGCCGTCTCGGACAGCAGCAGGTTATTGTTCACCTGGCGCGAGACCGTCTTCTGCGCGTCGGGACGGACGATGACCTTGCCGTCAAAGATCCCGCGCGAGGTGCCGTCCAGGACGCCTTTGTAGTGCTCCAGGCTGTCGCAGTGCGCCACGGCGTGATCGATGACCGTGTGGTTGTCGACGTGCTGCGCGCCGTTCGTGACGAACAGCCCGTCGAGCACGACGCTCGCGCCCGGTCCGGTCAGCGCCGCGTTGATCTCGTTGCGTACCAGCGCGCCGCCGGTGGAGACGCAGTGCGACGTCACCGAGGACGACCGCTCCTGGTGGATCTGCAGCGTTCCGACGTGGAAGGCCTCGATCGACTCGCACTCGACCTTCGTGTGCTCGATGACCGCCCCGTCCTTCGCCACCAGCTCCGTCACCGCGTTGGTAAAGTACCTGCCGGAACCGACGAACGTCTCGACGACGGCGAGCTGCGCGCCGCGCTCGGCGACGATCAGGTTGCGCGGATGCGACGCGTAGCCGTCCGTGCCGATGAAGAGGAGGTGGATGAAGCCCTCGACGGCGCCCTGCACATGGATGTATGCGCCGTCCTGCGCCTCGGCCGTGTTCAGCGCGGTGAAGGGATGCTCGGCGTAGTCGGCGTAGCGGGCGTAGTGCTCCTCGGGTGCTTGTGAGATCGGTTTGATGACGAGCCCCTCACCCGCCTTCGGCACCCTCTCCCCGCCGCGCGGGGAGAGGGTTGCTCCATTCGCGAGGCGTCCGTTCACGAACACCAGCTCCGCGAGTGCGCGACCTTGCAGCGTGAAGCCGTGCGTGTCGAAGGAGGCGGGCGCCGCATCGGCCCGCTTCCACTCCCCCCGCGCGATCGGCGCGACGTTCGTGTACTTCCACTCCTCCAGCCGCGTGGTCGGCCAGCCGAGCTGGCGGAAGCGCTCCGCGGCCTGCTCGCGGACGTCCTGCTGGATGGCCGTGCTCATGTCGCCGCGACCTCCTGCTCCAACCACTCGTAGCCCTTCTGCTCCAGCTCCAGCGCCAGCTCCTTGCCGCCGGAGCGGACGATCTGCCCGCCGGCCAGCACGTGCACGAAGTCGGGCACGAGGTAGCTGAGCAGCCGCTGGTAGTGGGTGATGACCAGCACCGCATGCTTCTCGCTGCGGAGCTGGTTCACCCCCTCGGCCACGATGCGCAGCGCATCGATGTCCAGGCCGGAGTCGGTCTCGTCGAGGATGGCCAGCTTCGGATCGAGCACGGCCATCTGGAAGATCTCGTTGCGCTTCTTCTCGCCGCCCGAAAATCCTTCGTTCACGCCGCGGTTCATGAACGCTTCGTCGAGCTCGACGACCTTCATCTTCTCGCGCGCGAGCTGGAGGAACTCCATCGCATCGAGCTCCTCCTCGCCGCGATGCTTCTTGATCGCATTCAACGCGGCCTTGAGGAAGTAGATGTTGTTGACGCCCGGAATCTCGACCGGATACTGCATCGCCAGGAACACGCCCTCGCGCGCCCGCTCCTCGGCCGACATTTCGAGCAGGTTCTTCCCCTCGTACCAGATCTCGCCGTCGGTCACCTCGTACGTCTCGCGCCCGGCGATCACCTGGCAGAGCGTCGACTTCCCCGACC
>DATEOX010000206.1:0-21554 GCA_035273585.1 Thermoanaerobaculia bacterium | reverse complement strand
CGCCGGCCATCGAGACGCCGCTCGGCTGGCCGGCCGTGCGCGCGGGCAGTGGCGCGGTGGCCCACTTGTCCTGCATCTCCGCCGGCAGCCGCTTGCGGAACTCCCCGACGTTCCACGGGCCGGTGATGTACATGGCGAAGTCGCCCTGCGCGAACTGCTGATAGAGGTTCGCGATCTGGGTGTTGCTCAGGGCGGGAGCGTAGCCGAGGCGGAAGGTATCGGCGTACCAGCGGAAGGCATCGGCGAACGGAGGCTGGCGGAACTCGCCGTGCGTGCCGGCCGGGTCGAGCAGCGTCGAGCCGTTGCTCAGGGCGAGCATCACGATCGGGTCCCACTCGTTCGTCGGGAGGAGGATGGCGTAGCGGCTGAGGCGCTGGTCGCGAATGCGGGCCATGGCCGTGCGCCACTCGTCCCACGTGCGCGGCCCGTTCGGGAAGCCGGCCCGGGCCAGGATGTCCGTGCGATAGAAGAGGACGCGCGTGTCGACGTACCAGGGGATGCCGTACACGGTGCCGTCCACGACGTTCGTGGCCCAGATGCCCGGAAAGTAGTCGTCGGGCGGCATGACGCCGCCGACGTCCGCCAGCGCGCGCATGGCCACGAACTCCGGGATCCAGGTGTTGCCCATCTGCGCCACGTCCGGCGACGCCTCACCGACGTAGGCCGTGAGCAGCTTCTCGTGCGCCGCGGTCCAGGGAATCTGTTGCACCACGACGCGAATGCCGGGATTGCGCCGCTCGAACTCCGGGATGAGCTGCGTCACCTGCTCGCCTTCGCTGCCAAGGCCCCAGAAGGTCAAGATCTCGCGGGTGTCGTTGTGCGGAGAGCAAGCCAGGAGGACGAGGAGAATGATGAATGATGAATGATGAATGATGAAGGATGAATGAGGTGTGCGCCGGCTTTTGTTCATCATTCATCATTCATCCTTCATCATTCGAGAGAGCCACCCGCCCTCAAACCCCGCGCGCATCAATCCGCGCTGAACGTGTTCGTTGCGCCGCATGACGCGCCAGACGAGCTGGCTCCGATGGTTCTCGATCATGGCCACGATCGGGCCTTGATCGATGCCCAGGTAGTCGACGTCGAACCAGCCGAGTTGCGGGTTGACGCGGCCGTGCTTCAGCTCTTCCGTGGTGCGCAGCGTGGGGTTGAACGCGTCGAGGAAGCCGTAGGTCGAGTAGAGATCGGCGCCGTAGCGGGCGCGCATTGCCTTCATGGCGGCGATGGAGATCTCGGGCGTGAAGGCGATGGATGAGGCGGCGGCCGTGGGCGCGATCGTGCCGTCGTCGCGCACCTCGCCGGCCGTTGCGCCGCGCGCGTGATAGGAGTGGAACGTGCGCGGCACGCCGTCGATGGTGATCGTCGCGTCCATCGGGCCGTCGCAGGCGGTGAGGCCCCAGACGTCGGCGCCATAGTCGCGCCAGTGATGCGGATTGAGGATGGCGTACTCGCGCTGGGCGATCGTCGCGCGGCGCGAGTTCTCGAAGTAGTCGATGCCTTTGCTCTTCATGTACGCGTCCTGGATGCCGCGGAAGTCGATCCAGACGTGCGAGTACTGGTGGCCGAAAAGCGGCGCGAAGAGGAGATGCTCGTGGCCGAGGAAGTTGCCCCACTTGTACGTCTTGGTGTACTCGGTCCAGGCCTCCGGCTCGACCGGATGGGTCGGCGATCCGAGGGCCAGGATGACCACGATCATCGCCTCGTTGTAGCCGCGCCAGTCGTAGGTGTGGAAGCCATCCTCCGGCTTCCAGCCCATGCTGATGGCATGCGGCCGCACCACTTCCCACTGCCAGTCGACGCGGCGGTACAGCTCTTCGGCCGCATCGCGAATCGCCTTCTCCGTCGGGTCGTCGCGATCAAAGTACGACTGGGAGAAGAGCGCGCCGGCCAGGAGGAGCGAGGTGTCGACGGTGGAGAGCTCGACGTCCTCGAAGCGCTCGCCCGTCTTCATGTCGAGGAAGTGGTAGAAGAAGCCTTTGTACCCCGATACGCCGCGCGGCTCGGGGCCCTGCTTCATGGCCAGCAGCGACCGCAGCGTGGCGAGGGTGCGTTGCGCGGCGTCCGCGCGCGGGACGTAGCCGCGCTCGGCGCCGATGCCGTACGCCGTCAGGCCGAAGCCGACCGCGGCGATGCTGGAGAACGACGGGGTGGGGGCGCGGTCCGGGATGAGGAGCGTGTGCGGATCGGCCAGGTCCCAGAAGTAGTGAAAGCTGCGCCGCTCGACGTCGTCGAGGAGCGCGTCATCGGCTGCACGCCGGGGGACGGTCGTGCAGCCGATGAGAAGGAGCGCGACGAGCGCGATGAGGCGCAGGTCAGAACCTCACGCGCAGGCCGAGCTGCTCGCGGCGGCCCAGGCTGACGACGCATCCCGGATTGCCCAGGTCCGGGTTGCCCTGCGGGTCCGGTCCCAGGAAGTTGTTGGTGCAGCCGTAGTTGTTCGCGTTCGTGGCGTTGAAGATCTCGCCGATCACGCCCAGGCCGAACCGCCCCACGTTGAACACCTTCTCCAGCCGGAAGTCGAGGGACTGGTAGCCGAAGCCGTTCGTTTTCTGCGGATAGAGCGTGCCGGCATACGCGTTCGAGTCGATGCGATTCTGCAGGCTGAAGCCGAGGTGGAAGTCGAGGAAGTTCGCCGCGCCGCCGCTGCCCAGCGTGATCGTCGTGGAAAGGCGCGTGTCCCACGGCAGGCCGACGATGCCGACCGCCACGAGGTGATTCGGCTCCGTGCCCGGCACGGTGTGCTTCGGATACGCGGCGGCCGAGGGGAAGTCGAGGCTGAACTCGTCATTGCCGGTCTGCTTCGCATCCGAATGCGTGTAGGAGACGCGCGCGCCCCAGTTCGTCTGCGACGTGTACGGGCGGTCCAGGGTGAGATAGATGCCGTCATACCAGTAGCGCTTGCCCGCCGGATCGGAGATCAGCACGTTGCCGAATCCCGATACGAGCTCGGAACAGCAGAGGCCCGTGGCGGAGAGCCAGGTGAAGCCGCGGTAGCCCCGCACCATGTTGTAGCTGAGCGAGCCCTGCCAGCCGCTCCAGATCCCGCGCACGCCGAGGTTGAACTGGTTCGAGTAGGGCGGCTTGGTGTCGTTGTTGAGGAGAAAGATCTCCGGCTTGGTCACGCCGGTGGCGATGAGTTGATCGAGGCCGGCCTTGGTCAGGTACTTCGGATCCCACACCACCTGTCCCGGGTTCGGCGTGCGGCCCGGCGCGGCGAACTCGATGCGGTAGACCGGGAACTGCAGGCGGAAGCGCTCGTCGAGCGTGGCGTTGAGGAAGAGGCGGTCGTAGTAGCGGCCCGCGCCGCCGAAGAGCACCGCGCGGCCGTTGCCGGTGAGGTCGTAGGAGAAGCCGAGGCGGGGCTGGATCTCGCCCTTGTAGGACTCGCGGTCGTCGCCGCTGGAGAAATAGCTCGGATCGACTTTGCCCGCCAGGCCGGCCGCGATGTTCGCGGGCGTCACGTAGCCGGCGTCGATCATGTCCGTCTCGTAGTCCCAGCGCAGACCGAGGTTCACGGTCAGGCGGTCGTTGATCGTCCAGTTGTCCTGCCCGTAGATGCCGTACTCGCGGTTGCTGGTGTTGAAGCGCGGATTGCCGAAGCCGTAGATGGCCTGGTACGGCGTGGCGAAGGAGTAGCCGTTGTTCGGGTCGATCTTGAAGTTGTACTGCGGGTTGCCGTTCAGGCTCTTGTTGACCTTGTAGTCGAGGAAGTCGAGGTTGCCGCCCAGCTGGAAGTTGTGGTCGCCCATCCGGGTGAAGCCGGTCAGGTTGTAGTCGTCGCGCAGCTCCAGGCGGCGCTGCTCGAATTCCTGCGTGGTGGTGTTGCCGCCGATGCGCAGCACGCCCTCGAAATTGAGTCCGACCAGGTCGGGATTGACCGGACGCGGGTTCCAGCCGTACGTCTGCAGCGCGAGCGCCGCCTGGTTCAGCGCCCGGTCGTTGTTCCACTGGTGGCGCAGCGTGCCGCCGTACACCCAGTTGCGCAGATCGGTGGCGGATTCGAATGCGATCTTGTCGCCGAAGTCGCGGATCTCATGCTCGCGGCGGTAGTTCGTGGAGACGTCGACCAGCTGATTCGTCGCCGGCTGCCAGCTGATCTTGCCGAACGCGAGGTTCGAGCGGAACGGGCTGCCGCCGGAGCCGAGGTACTGGGCGAACGCCTGCGTGAAGTTGCTGTTGCCGATGGAGACGGTCTTGACGGCGTCCTCCTGATCGCCTTCCCAGGCCAGGAAGAAGTGCAGCCTGTCGCGGATGATGGGGCCGCCGGCGCTGAAGCCGCTCTGGTAGCGCTTGTAGCTCTCGTTCGTGGAGAGCGTGGAGAACTGGAAGCCCTTCGCCGTCGCCGCGACCCATTCCTTCGGCTGATAGAAGAGGAAGGCCTGGCCGTCCAGATGGTTGCCGCCGGACTTCGTCACCGCGGTGATGATGGCGCTGGAGGCCTTGTCGTACTGCGCGCTGTAGTTCTGGGTGATGACCCGGAACTCCTGCACCGCGTTCTGGGGGAACGGGTTCCCTCGGCTGGCGTCCTGCCCCGCCGCGCCGCCCTTCAGCACGTCGTTCTTGAAGCTGATGCCGTCGATGAAGATGTTCGTCGACTCCGCCGGCTGGGCGTCGCCGGCGAAGGTCTTGCGCTGCGGGTCCGGGGAGAGGCGGATGCCCGGCGCGAGCGCGGCGAAGTTCAGGAAGTTGCGGTCGTCCTGCGGCAGCGCTTCCATCTGCTGGGGCGTGACGTTCGTGGCGATCTCCGGCGTGCGCGTCTCCGCCACCTGGTTGCCCACCACGGTGATCGACTCCGTGACCACGGCCGTCGCGGAGAGGGCCAGGTCGACGTCGACGTTCTGCCCGACGCGCAGGACGAGGGTCTGCGAGCGCGGCTCGTAGCCCGGCGCGGCGACGACGATGTTCACCTCGCCCGGCTGCACGCCGCCGAGCTGGTAGGAGCCGTCACCGCGACTCCTCACCGTCACGACGAAGCCGGTGGCCGAGTTGACGGCGCTCACTTCCGCGCCGGCGATCGGCGCTCCCCGCTCGTTCGTCACCCGGCCGCGGATCGTGGCCGTGGTCGACTGCGCGAGGCCCTGCAGCGCGAACGTCGCGATGAAAAGCGTGAACAGAAACTGCTGCATTTTCCGGCTCATCACTTGTCTCCTTTGCTGGTCTTCGGACGGCGCGCTCCGGCGCCGCAGGATTTGCGAACGACGAGGGTGGTGGTGACGCACTCGGTGCGCCGCGGGTGCTCGCGGCCGGAGACGCCGAGACGCTCGAAGAGGATGGCGAACGCGCGGCGGCCGATCTCGGCGATGTCGACGCGCACGGTGGTCAGCGCCGGCGCGATGTACCGCGCGATCGGGATGTCGTCGAACCCGACCACGGCCATCTCCCTCGGGCAGTCGACGCCCGCCTCGGCCAGCGCGCCGAGGACGCCCACCGCCATCGCATCGTTGGCGGCGAAGATGGCCGTGGGACGCGGCACCGCGGTCAGGATGCGCTGCACGGCGTCGAATCCGCCCCGCTCGGTGAAGTCGCCCTGGACCTCCAGCCGCGGCCCGACGCTGCGCATCGTCTGCCGGTAGCCCCGCACCCGCTCCCGCGCGTCGCTGTTCTGCCCCGGCCCGCAGATGAATGCGATCCGCGTGTGGCCGAGGCCGATGAGGTGATCCATCATCATCCGCGCCCCGCCGTAGTTGTCGATGGTGATGGCGTCGTGCTGCTCGTCGCGCGCGCTGAGCACGACCAGCGGCAGGTCGGCGGCGAGCGGCTCGCGCAGCGCGGCGGGCGAGACGTCGGGGGCCATCACGACCAGGCCGTCCACCCGGCCGCGCATCGTCTCCAGCACCTCGAGCATCTCCGCCGGGTTGCTGTGCGAGCCGGAGACGAGGATGTGATAGCCGGCCCGGCGCGCGGCGAGGTCGATGCCCCGGATCAGCTCGGAGAAGAACTCGCCGTGCACGTCCGGCAGCACGACGCCGAGGGTGTGGCTGCGGCGGATGCTCAGCGAGCGGGCGGCGACGTTCGGGACGTAGCGGAGGTCTTTGGCCGCCTCCAGGACCTGCCGGGAGGTCTCCTCGCGGACGAGCTCCTTGCCGTTGAGCACGCGGGAAACGGTGGCCACCGAGACGCCTGCGCGGGCGGCGACGTCGTGGATCGTCACCTCCGCGCGAGACTCGCGGCGGCGGAAGCGGCGCGTTTCCCTCTGCGTGGATGCCATTCGATGTAACCGTTTACATTTTGAGGTACGCTACTGCACAATGCGCGGCATGTCAATCGAGAGAGGCGTTGTCGGTTGTCGGTTGTCGGTTGTCGGCAGAGGCGCTGACAACCGACAACTGACAACCGACGACGCCTCCGGTTCCGGGGCCGATGCATGAGCTTCCCCACCGACTTCCTCTGGGGCACCGCCACCTCCGCCTACCAGATCGAGGGATCGCCGCTGGCGGACGGCGCGGGGCCGAGCATCTGGCAGCGCTTCAGCCACACGCCGGGGAAGATGGCCAACGGCGACACGGGCGACGTCGCCTGCGACCACTACCACCGCTACGCCGAGGATGTGGCCATCATGCGCGACCTCGGCTGCAACGCGTACCGCTTCAGCATCTCCTGGTCGCGCATCCTCCCCGAGGGGACGGGCCGGGTGAACGAGCGCGGCCTCGACTTCTACCGGCGGCTGACCGATGCCCTGCGCGAGGCGGGCATCCGTCCGATGGCGACGCTCTATCACTGGGACCTGCCGGCCGCGCTCGACGACCGCGGCGGCTGGCTCAACCGCGACGTCGCGGAGTGGTTTGCCGAGTACGCGTCGGTCGCCTGCGCCGCGCTCGACGACCGCGTGGAGCTGTGGGCGACGCTGAACGAGCCGTGGGTGGTGGTGGACGGCGGCTACCTGCACGGCGCGCTCGCGCCGGGGCACAGCATCCTGCACGAGGCGCCCATCGCCGCGCACAACCTGCTCCGCGCCCATGCGCGAGCGGTGCAGGCCTACCGCGCATTCGGCAAGCATCCGATCGGCATCGTGCTCAACCTCGAGCCGAAGTACCCGGCCTCGCTCGACGGCGAGGACCTCGCCGCACTGCAACGCGCCGATGCCTACATCAACCGCCAGTACCTCGACCCGCTCTTCTTCGGCTCCTATCCGCCGGAGCTCCCGGCCATGTGGGACGAGGCCTGGCCGTCGTTCCCCTCCGCCGATTTCGATCTCATCCGCACCCCGATCGACTTCCTCGGCATCAACTACTACAAGCGCGCCGTGACCCGCGCCGACGACCGGGTGATCGTGCAGCGCGCGTCCGAGGTGCGCCAGCCCGGCGCCATCTACACGGAGGTCGGATGGGAGGTCTACCCGCAAGGCCTGACCGACCTGCTCCTCTGGTTCCGCGACCGCTACGGCGCCATGCCGCTCTACATCACCGAGAACGGCTCCGCGTTCTACGACCCGCCGGTTGCTCTCGGTGAGGTGGTGGAGGACCCGCTGCGCGTGCACTACCTCCGCGAGCACCTCGCCGCCGTCGCGCGCGCCATCGAGCAGGGCGTCGACGTGCGCGGCTACTTTGCCTGGTCGCTGCTCGACAACCTGGAGTGGAGCCACGGCTTCACCAAACGCTTCGGCATCGTGCACGTCGACTTTGCCACGCTGAAGCGGACGCCGAAGCGCAGCGCGCTCGTGTATCGGGATGTGATGCGCAACGGCGGGAAAATGTAGGGCCACCGTGTCATCCTGAGCCGCGCAGACGGCGAAGGATCTCCTGGCAAGAACGGGGAGATCCTTCGCCGTCTTCGCGGCTCAGGATGACAGCGGTGGCCCTACATTTTCATCCCTTCGCCAACTCGACCCTCCGGTTCTGCGCGCGACCGAGCGCCGTGGCGTTGTCGGCCACCGGCTTCGTGGCGCCCAAGCCGGCGGAGGTGAGGCGGGCGGCGTCGATGCCGGCCGTTACGAGGTAGACCTTCACCGCCGCGGCGCGGCGCTCGGAGAGTTGCTGGTTGTGCTCGGCGCTCGAGGTCGAGTCGGTGTGGCCCTCCACCGTCATCTTCCACTCCGGGTTCTTGCGCAGCACGTCTACGATCTGGTCCAGAGCCGGCTTCGACTCGTCGCGGATCACATCCGAGTCGCTGTCGAAGTTGATACCGTAGATGCGGGCGCGGCCGGTGGTCTCGAGCTCCTTCGCCAGTTGCGATGCGGCGCTGCCGGTCCAGTGCGGGCAGCCGCCCACCTCGCTCGACTTCCGCGTGCCGTTCCACTGGCCGGAGGGGCGCTTCTCCCCCTCGTGCCACCAGAGGCCGAAGAGGTCCTTGCCGTCCGGCGAGACGACCATGATGGCCGGCCCCTGGCCGCTGTCCTCCTCCCTCCAGGTGAACTTGACGACCCGTCCTTCGACGCCGCCCGAGAGCAGGCCGCCTTTGTGCTCGTAGCAGCCAGTGACCGAGGTCCCTTCCTGCTTGACGTGGAAGTCGCCGTAGTCCGTCGCATACGTGCCGCTGACGTCCATACGCGGCGGCGCCTCGATCTGCCGTCCCGTGCCGCGCACATCCATCAACTCGGTGTAGTCCTGCGCGCCGTGGTTGTTCTTCACCGTGAGGCGCAGCCACTTGCCGGCCGCCGGCGTGACGGCGAACGTCTGCCCGTCCTGCCGGTCCGCGAGCGTCACGTCCGCGATCTTCTGATAGCCGCTCTCCGGCCCCGCATCCGAAACCTCGGCCGTGATGTCTTTCGCGCCGCGGCCGTCGCCATCGATGCTCGCCGTGTCGAAGACGAGGTGGTCGAGCTCCGTCTTCGTCGGCAGGGCGATGACGATCGTCTTCGGCGCGAG
Organism: Thermoanaerobaculia bacterium; assembly: GCA_035273585.1. Taxonomy (GTDB): domain Bacteria; phylum Acidobacteriota; class Thermoanaerobaculia; order Gp7-AA8; family Gp7-AA8; genus JAFAVZ01. The sequence goes on along the minus strand of DATEOX010000206.1, from coordinate 12,750 downwards.
GTCGCCTTGCGGCGTGGCCCAGCCGCTCTCCGGGTCTTCGTCGAGGATGCGGAAGGCCGACCAGTTGTCGGAGTACTCGGCCGGCTTCACCGCGATGAGCGCGCCCGAGGAAAAGGAGATGATGCTCGGCGCGTTGGGCGCGGCCGGCGCAGCATTCGTGACGGTTGCGGCGGCAGGTGCGGTGGTCGTGGTCGCGGCGGAAGGCGTCTCTTTCTTCGAGCAGGCGATGGCGATCAGGAGGATGACGAGCAGGCTCTTGCGCATCCGCAGATTGTAGGTGCTACCGTCTGCAATCATGCCGCTCCGCCGCGACCTGGAGATCGTCGGGTCCATCGCCGAGGCGCTGAACGCGTCGCCGTCGGTGCAGCAGGCGCTGGAGCGGACGCTGGAGCTGGTCACGGAGCTGCTCGACCTGCAGACGGGGTGGATCTGGCTCGTCGATCCCGAGACGGGGCACATCTACAGCGCGGCGGCGCGCAACCTGCCGCCGTACCTGCAGGAGCCGGTGCGGATGACGGGCGCCTCCTGCTGGTGCATCGAGGAGTTCCGCGACGGTTCGCTGGAGCCGATGAACGTCGATGTGATGACGTGCAGCCGCCTGCTGCCCGCGGTGCGCAAACAGCAGAGCGAGCTCACCGCCGGCCTGGCCCATCACGCCTCCGTGCCGCTCTCGTTTCAAGGCAAGGCCCTGGGCATCATGAACATCACCGCGCCTGCGATGCGCCGTCTCACCTCCGCCGAGCTGCGGCTCCTGGGAACGATCGGCCTGCAGGTCGGCATCGCCATCGAGCGGGCGCGGCTGGCGGAGGAGAGCGCGACGCTGGCTCGCGCCGACGAGCGGACGCGCCTGGCGCGGGAGATCCACGACACGCTGGCGCAGGGGCTGGCCGGCCTCGCGCTGCAGATCGAGACCGCGCTGCGCAACGTTGGCCGCGATCCCGATCGCGTGCGGGAGCGGCTGGAGACGGCGCTGGCCACCGCCCGGGCCAACCTCGACGAGGCGCGGCGCTCCGTGCACGCGCTGCGCGGCGGCGCGACGTCCGGCAAGCCGCTGGCCCAGGCGCTCGCCGCCCTGGCCCGCGAGTTCACGTCGGAGTCGGGCATCCGCGTGGCGTTCTCGAGCAGCGGCTCGTGCGAAACGACGGCAGCCGCGGAGGCGGAGCTGTTCCGCATCGCGCAGCAGGCGCTGGCCAACGTGCGGCAGCATGCCCGGGCCCGCGCGGTGCGCATCGCGCTGCAGTGCGCGAAGGGGCGGACGACGCTGACGATCGAGGATGACGGCATCGGCTTCGACGTCCGGCGCATCTCGCGCGACCGGCACGGCGTGATGGGGATGCGCGAGCGGGCGCGCGTCGCCGGAGGGACGCTGCGCATCACGTCCGCGGAGGGGAAAGGGACGACGATCGTGGTGAAGACATGACCCGCATCGTGATCGTCGACGACCACCCGGTGGTGCGCGAAGGGCTCGTGGCGGCGCTGCGCGGCGTGGAGGTTCTCGGCGCGTTCGGAAGCGCCGATGAAGCGTTGCGCGCACGGCTGCGGCCAGACGTCGTACTGCTCGATCTCGAGCTGCCCGGGACGAGCGGCCTCGACGCGATCCCGCGCTTCGACGCGCCGGTGGTCGTACTCACCGCGTACGGCAGCGACGAGGACATCGACCGCGCGCTGGCCGCCGGGGCGAAGGGCTACCTGCTGAAGGGCGCGCCGCTGGACGACATCGAGCGAGCCATCGCCGCCGTGGCCGCGGGCGAGTCGTTCCTCGACCCGCGCGTCACGTCGCGCCTGCTCGCCGCGCGATCGACGCGCGAGCGCCTCACGCCCCGCGAGCGCGAGGTGCTGGCGCTCGTCGCCGCCGGCAAGTCGAACAAGGAGATCGCCTCCGCGCTGGGCATCGCCGAGCGCACGGCGAAGTTTCACGTCACGGCGATCCTCGCCAAGCTCCGCGCGGAGAACCGCGCGCAAGCGGTGGCCATCGCGGCGGAGCGGCATCTCATCTGACCTGTCCATCCGTACAGGCCTCCCACCTCCCCTCCGTACGATTCGCAATGGACGGCGTGAGCCGATCTTGAACGGCATGGACAATCACGATGTCGTTCTCATCACCGGAGCTTCGAAGGGGCTAGGCCTCGCGCTCGCGCGGCGGCTCGCCCGGAAGGGGCATCCGCTCGTCATCAACGCGCGCGGCGAGGAGGCGCTGCGCCGCGCGGAGGCGGAGCTGGCGCGCGTTACCGAAGTGCTGGCCATCCCCGGAGACGTCTCGGAGATCGCCGAGGAGCTGGCGGCGAAGGCGCTGGCGCGCTTCGGGCGCGTCGATCTCCTCATCAACAACGCCTCGGAGCTCGGCCCATCGCCGATGCCCGTGCTGGAGGAGCATCCGTGGCAGTCGCTGCTGCGCATTTACACGGTCAACGTCGTCGCGCCGTTGCATCTGATGCAACTGCTGCTGCCTGGGATGAAGGCCCGCGGGCGAGGGACCATCATCAACATCAGCTCCGATGCGGCGGTGAACGCGTATCCGCGCTGGGGCGGCTACGGCAGCAGCAAGGCGGCGCTGGCGCATGCGTCGCGCGTCTTGGCCGCGGAGCTGGAGGGAAGCGGCGTGCGGGTGCTGGTGCTCGATCCGGGCGACATGAACACGGAGATGCACGCCTTGGCCGAGCCGGGCGTCGACCTCTCGCATCTCAAGACGCCGGACGAGGTGGCGCCGGCGATCCTGGAGGCGGTGGCGTGAGCGCGCTCGAGTTCACCCTGCCGCCGCGCCTGGAGGCGCGCGTCCCGGCCGAGCTGCGCGGCGCCGGCCGGGACGACGTCCGCCTGATGGTCTCAGACCTCGCCACTGGCGCCGTCCATCACGCGCACTTTCGCGAGCTGCCGGCCTTCCTGCGCAAGGGCGATCTCCTCGTGCTGAACACTTCGGCCACGCTGCCCGCCGCCCTCACCGCCACGCGCGCGAGCGGCGAGGAGATCGCGCTGCACTGGTCGACGCCGCTGCCGGCGGGGCTGTCCGTCGTGGAGCCGCGACCCCTCACCCCGGCCCTCTCCCCGCGCGGCGGGGAGAGGGTGCTCGAAGAGCGGGTGAGGGGCGGCGAGACGCTGCGCATCCCCAACGGTACCCTCGAGCTTCTCGCCCCGTACCGCGACTCCAAACGCCTCTGGATCGCCCGCTTCGACATCGGGATGCCGATCATCGACTACCTCCATCGTTTCGGCCGGCCGATCGCCTACTCGTACGTCTCCGACCGCTTCCCCATCAGCGCCTACCAGACCGTTTACGCGCGGAGCGAGGGGTCGGCCGAGATGCCGTCCGCGGGGCGCGCGTTCACCCAGCCGCTGCTGGCCTGCCTGCGAAAGAGCGGCGTCGGCCTCGCGCGCCTCGTGCTGCACACCGGCGTGGCCAGCCTCGAGGAGCACGAGCCGCCGTACGACGAGTGGTACGAGGTGCCGCTGCGCACCGCCGAGCGCATACGCCGCACGAAGGCGGACGGGGGCCGCGTCATCGCCGTCGGCACGACGGTGGTACGCGCGCTGGAGAGCAGCGTCGACGGCAGCGGGAACGTCATCGCATCGAAAGGATGGACGGACCTCGTCATCACGCCCGAGCGCGGGGTGCGCGTGGTCGACGGGCTGCTCACCGGCCTGCACGAGCCGAAGGCCACGCACCTGCAGATGCTCACCGCCATTGCGGGAGATCTTCCGATCCGGCGGGCGTACGGGGAGGCGCTGGCGCGGGACTATCTGTGGCACGAGTTCGGGGATCTGCATCTGATCGCCTGACCGCCGCCGCGTGCCGCCGTTCCAGGTACCACGGTACGCTGATCACCGCCACCCGCTGGTTGCCGCGCATGAGGAGCAGCGAGCGGAGCACGTCCGCGCGATGGGAGTGCAGCAGATGCTCCCACCACCGCCCCTCCACCAGGTCCGGCAGCAGGACGGCGATCATCTCCTCCCGCTCCTTGCGCAGCTCGTCGACGTACTGCAGCAGCGGGGCGAAGAGGCGACGGTACGGCGACGGCAGCACGATCAGGCGCGGCGCCGCGAGCCCCGCCTCCCGCACCGGACCGTCGACGTAGCGCTGCCAATCGGCGCGCAGCGCCTTCTCCGCGGCGTCGTCGACGGCCACATGCACGGCGATCACGTCGGACGAGACGGACATGGCGAAGCGGAGGGCCTTCTCCGCGAGCTGGTCCCAGGCGCGGATGGGGATCACGACCAGCGGCGCCGCCCGCTTCGCCTCCATGCTCAGCGGCTCGCGAATGCCGACCTGCTGCGCGACGAACGCGTAGTGGCGCTTGACGACGCCGAAGAGGGCCAGGATCAGCGGGATGACCAGCACCGTGATCCACGCCCCCTCGTGGAACTTGGCCACGATGATGATCGCCAGCGCGACGGCCGTGGCCACCGCCCCCGCGCCATTGAGCAGGAGACTGTGCCAGTGGCGCCCTGTCCCCTCGCGCCGCCAGTGCATGACCATCCCGGCCTGGGACAGCGTGAACGCCGCGAACGCGCCGACGGCGAAGAGCGGGATGAGCCGGTCGGTGATGCCATCGAACACGACGAGCAGCACACCGGAGAAGACGGCCAGGACGATGATGCCCGACGAGTAGACCAGCCGCCGCCCCACATTGGCCAGCGCATGCGGCAGGTAGTCATCCTCGGCGATCATCCGGCAGAGGCGCGGGAAGCCGGTGAAGCTCGTGTTCGCGGAGAGGCAGAGCACGGCCAGCACGCTGCCCAGCGTCAGGTAGTAGAACCAGTTCCGCCCCACCACAGCGGCCACGAGCAGCGAGAGGATGCTCTGGTAGCCGGGCTTCGTCTGGTCCATGGCCATCACGCCGTACGCGCGGGCCAGGAAGGCGATGCCCGCCAGCAGCGAGCCGAGGATCACGACGATGACGGTCAGCGTCTGCCGCGCCCGCCGGTCACGGGGCTCGCGGAACAGCGGCACGCCGTTGCTCACCGCCTCCACGCCCGTCATCGCCGTGCAGCCGCTGGCGAAGGCGCGGAGGAGGATCCAGAGCGATGCGGCGGCCATTGCGCCGTGCGCCGCCACGCGCGGCGGCGCGATCACCGGCTGCGGATGGCCGCCGGCGGCAATCGTCCTGGCCACGCCGATGGCCAGCACCGCCGCGAGCGTGGCCACGAAGAGGTAGGTCGGCACCGCGAACGCGCCGCCGGTCTCGCGCACGCCGCGCAGATTCAAGAGCGTGATGAAGGCCAGAATGGCCAGGCAGAGGGAGAGCTGATGCTCGTGCAGCGCGGGGACGGCGGAGATCAGCGCGCCGACGCCGGCGGAGATGCCGACCGCGACGTTGAGCAGGTAGTCGAGCATCAGCGCCGCGCCCGCCAGCAGGCCGGCCCGCGTGCCGAGGTTCTGCTTGGCCACGACGTAGGAGCCGCCGCCGTTCGGATAGGCGGCGATGGTCTGGCGGTAGGAGAAATAGAGGAGAGCCAGGACGGCGAGGATGACGATGGTGATCGGCTCGATGACGGCCAGCCCGGCCAGCCCCAGCGGGATGAGAATCGTCAGCGCCGCCTCGGGGCCGTACGAGGCGGAGGCCAGCCCGTCCAGCCCCAGCGCCGGCACCCCGCGCCAGACGCCGATTTTCGCCTCCTCGGCCTGCCACGACGCCAGCCGCCGCCCGAGGAGCTTCGTCTTGAAGGACATCGGGTTTGCGTCTGGTGCAAAGGGGGGGCCGCGTCAGAACCCCGGCGGCGGCACCCTTCGCTTCGTCGCCTGCTCGAAACCGTACGCGAGCTTGAGCAGCGTCGGCTCGCTGCAGGCCATGCCCGTGAAGCTGACTCCGAAAGGCGTCTTCTTCGCCTCGAACTCCTTCGGGAAGGCGGTCGTCGGGGCGTTCGGGACCATGGCGAACGGCACGATCACCGTCGGGTAGCCGGGGCGGGCCGCGACGTTCGCCCCGCCGGAGCCGGGGAAGAGGAGGGCGTCGAGCCGCTCGCGCTTCATCACCTCGTCGATGCCGTGCGTGGCGGTGAGGGCGATGTCCTTCGCCCGGTCGGCCTCGTAGCGGGCGCGGAAGGTCTCGAGGTCCATCGCGTCGGAGATGTCCAGCAGCGACTGGCCGTACTTCAGCGCGCCGAGCTTGGCGTGGGCGCGGTTCCACGCGCGCAGCTCGGTCAGCGTCTTGATCGGCGCGGCCTTGCCGAGGGACTTGAGCCAGAGATTGAAGTCGCGTTCCATGCCGTAGGCCAGCACCGTGGAGCACTTCCGCTCCTTCACGTCGTCCATCGAAGTGCAGACGCCCCAGGCCAGGAGGTTGTTGTTCGGGTCCTTGTCCACCACGCTCGGGATGTCCGCCGGGTCGACGATCTCCGCCCCTTCCGCCTTCAGCACCGCGATCGCCTCGCTCATCGCCTTCTGCTGGTCGTCGTTGAGCCCGAAGCGCGGCGTCGTCGCGCCGGGCGGCGTGACCTTGTCGTAGTACGCCGCGCGGGGGATGCCGATGCGCGCCCCTTTGAGGCCGTCGCGCCTGAGGTACTGCGTGTAGTCGCGGACCGGCGTGCAGGTCTTGGTCGCCGGGTCGTTCGGATCGACGCTCTCGATGGCGCCCATCACGATGGCGGCATCGGTGAGCGACCTGGCCATCGGGCCTGGCGTGTCCTGGTCGGCCACGATGGGGATCACCCCATAGCGGCTGACCCGGCCGACGGTCGGCTTGATGGCGGCGAGCATGTTCTGGTTCGACGGGCTGAGGATCGAGCCGGAGGTCTCCGTGCCGATGTTCGCCGCCCAGAAGTTGGCCGCGGTGCCGGTGCCGGAGCTGGAGCCGCCGGTGGCCAGCGCCGGGCGGCCGTCGGCGGTCGCCTCGCGCGGGTCCCGGCGCGGGTCGTAGGGGTTGAAGCCGTAGCCGTTGAGTGAGTTGTAGTTGGTCGGCATCGGCGTGTCGCCGCCCGCCACCCAGTTCGCCAGCTCGGTCATCTGCGTCTTGGCGATGATGATCGCGCCGGCGTCTTTCAGGTTCTTCACCAGCGTCGCCTCGTACGGCGGGATGAGGCCTTCGAATGCCAGCGCGCCGCCGGTGGTCGGCATGTCCGTGGTGTGGATGTTGTCCTTCACGGCGATGGGGATGCCGTGCAGCGGCCCGCGGATCTTCCCCGCCTTGCGCTCCGCATCGCGCTCGTCCGCCTCCTGCAATGCGCGCGGATTGACCGCAATGATGGCGTTGATCCGATCCTCGTACGTGGCGATGCGCACCAGGTACTGCAGCACGAGGTCGTGCGAGGTGATCCGCCCCTCCCGCATCGCGGCCTGCATCTCCGGGATGGTGGCCTCGACGACGCTGAACGGCTTGGACGTCGGTTTGGAAGCGGCGGTGAGAGGGAGCGCGATCGCAATGAGGAGCAGCGCGACGGTTCGTTTCATGGCGGCAGATTGTAGATGCGACGCCGGCCCGCCGCTTGCACGAGCGTTGCGCACCCGCTCGGCGCGAAGGAACGGCTCGCGCGACATGAAGGAGGCCTCTGTGCGTCTTCCTGTTGTCGCCGTCGCCGTACTGTTCGTCGCCGTCTCGCTCCCCGCTGCCGCCGACTGCCCCGCGGTGATGAGCCTCTCCGGGCCGGACGCGCAGCACATCGTAACGATCACCGGCCACACCGAGGGGGCCTGCGCCGGCTCCCGCGTCGACCTCGACATCCTCGGGGCGAACTATCCGTCGCTGGTCAAGCACTGCGATCAATTTCCGGACTTTACGCCGCAGTGCGATGAGACGTGGATCATCGACACCACCTGCTGGCCGACGGGCGTCTACACGGCGCGCGTCACCGGCCGATGCTCGGTGCTGAACGAGACCGGCTCGTGCGGAGTTGCCGGCACGCCCGGCCAGAATCAGATGAGCTTCTCCATCGACTCGACGCCGCGCATCACGTCACTGATGTATTCGCCGGATCCGACCGGCAACGGCCAGGTGAGCGTCGGATTCGAATTTCCGAACGAGACGGCGGGTCAGGCGCGCACCGTCGAGACCCTCATCGATGGCGTGCATTCGTTGTCCAAGGGCGATGGCGTACCAATGAGCGGCACCTGGACGTATCCCTATTCCTCCGAGTGCTGGGTGCCCGGACAGCACACGCTGACGGCCGTGGCTCGCGGCTGCTCGCCGGAGATGACGGGCCAGCAGTCGCTGACGTTCAACGTCACTCCGGTAACGACCGTGAGCGCGTCGTGGGCCAACGACACGCTCACGGTCGCCTACAAGTTCGGCAATACAGGGCAGGGGACGGGGAAGGCGCGGACGCTCCTGGTCTCCGTCGACGGCGGAGGATTCGTGTCGTACGGCGTGCAAGGCGGCTTTCTCCCGGAGGGGAGCGCCACGTTTCCGATGCGCTTCGACTGCGGCACCGGAACGCACCGCATCAAGGTGAAGGCCATCGGCTGCGGTGAGGACGTCTCGTGGCGGCCGGAGTACCACGACGAGAAAGAGACGACTGCCGAGGCGAAAGAATGCGAGGAACAGACGACCTGCCGGATCCCCTCGAAGACGATCGCCGATGAGTACCGGGCCGACACGATGGCCGGCATCACCGTCGGCGCCGGCCCGAGCTGCCCGTGCGTCGGCGGACCGGTCAGCGTGGCCTCCGGCGACGTGTCGCTCTCCATCCCTCTCTTCACCATCGGCGGCGAGCCTCTGCCGCTGGACCTCGCCCTCACCTACCACAGCACGCCGTTGCGCAACGCCGTCCCTCTCCGCCTCGGCCCGTCGTGGACGCATTCCTTCAACACCTCGCTGACGGTCGTGACGCCGTATCGCCTGCAGCTCTTCACGCCGACCGGCGACCGCGTCTTCTTCGACAAAGTGGGGGAGGAGAACCGCTGGGTGGCCGGCCGTCCGGCCATGATCGAGGATGAGATCGTGCTCGGCGCAGCGGGCTACGAGCTGAAGTTCGTCGTCGGCGGCTCGGTCTCGTTCGCCCCCTACAACGCGACCATGGCCCGTTGGACTGCCACGACGGACCGCTGGGGAAACACGATCACCGGCGCCTATGACGCCGCCGACCGCCTGACGACCATCACCGACGCGGAGGGCCGTCAGGTCGTGCTCTACTACGAAGACGCGGACCCGGCGCATCTCACCCGCGTGGTGCTTCCCGGCGACGCGACCTGGCGCTTTCGAGTACTACGGCGGCTATCTCGCCCGCATCTTCGACCCCCTTCACACCGGATCGCAGCCCTGGCGCTCGTTCCAGTATGGCCCCGCGCCCGAGCCGCTCCCTCTGACGGACGTCTACGATGCCTCCGGCGCGCGCACCGAGCACCACTACTATGACTATGGCCCCGACGGTCATTGGCGCGGCACGACCTCGTCCGTTGCCGCCGATGCGCTGAGCGCCGGCAGCCTCGATACCTACTTTGTCGAGCACGACGCGCCCGAGCCGGGCCAGACGCGGGTGCGTCACATCCTGGCCAGCGGCGTCGAGGAGGTGACGGTCTACACGCTGACGACCACGAATCCGGGAGGCGGCGTGCGCATGCCCTCCCGCGTCGACGGCGTCTGCTCCGCCTGCGGCACCACGACCGATTCGCAGGCCTTCACCTACGATGCGGTCGGCCATCTCCTGAGCCGCACCGACGGCGCGGGACACACGACCACCTATGCCTACGACGCGTTGGGCAATGTCACCAGCGTGACCGAAGCGGCCGGCACGCCGCGCGCCCGGACGACGACCTACGAATACCTCGATCCGCTATGGCCGACGTTCCTCTCCCGCATCACCCAGGCCTCGGTCGCCGGAGCGTCCGCCGGTCGGGTCACGACGCATGCCTGGAACGCCGACCATACGGTGCTGACCACCACCGTGAGCGGCAATCTCGCGCCGGGACAGCCGGCGACGTACACGACGGTGATGACGTACGACTCCCGCCATCGCCTTCTCACCGTCGATGGGCCGCGCACGGACGTGACGGACGTTTCTTCCCGGCTGCTCTATGCAGACACGGATGCCGATCCGAACAGGCGCGGGCGGCTGCTGCGCACGACCAACGCCCTCGGGCAGACGACGACCTTCGATGACTACGACCTCTACGGCACGCCGCGCAGCGTGGTCGACGCGAATGGCGTGTCGAGCGTCGTGGTCACCGACTTCCGCGGCCGCGTCACCTCGACGACGAGCAAGGCCGTCGCGGCGGACCCATCCGAGGCCACCGACTACACCACGGCGGTCGCCTACGACGATCGCGACCGGCTGGTGGAGACGACCTCGGCGCGCGGGATGACGACGCGCCACGTCCATCAAAACGCCACCAACTGGCTGACCGACACGGTGCGCCTCGACGCCGCCGGCAACGAAGTCGAGCGTCGCCATCTGACGCTCAACGCTGCAGGGATGAAGGTGGCGGACGCGGACCAGTCTTGCCCGTCGCCGGCGCCGAGTTGCTCATCGTGGGTTACGAAGCGCAGCGAGAGCTTCGTCTACGACGCCAAAGGACGGCTCGTCGAGGTCCAGCACGCGGTGCCGGCCGACCCGAAGGTCGTCTACGAGTACGACGCGGACGGCAAGCTTCTCTCGGTGCAAGACGAGAATCACCCCGCCCCCAACACGACGTATGCGTATGACGAGCTCGATCGCCTGATCACGGTGACGCAGAAGCTCGGCGCCGGCTCGGTCGTCACCCGCTACGACTACGACGCGCAGGACAACCTCGTCTCCGTCACCGATCCGAACGGGAACGTCACGACCTACGCGTACGACGACTTCGGCCGGATGCAGCGGCAGAGCAGCCCGGTCACCGGCGAGACGACGTACGCCTACGATGCGGCCGGCAATCTCCTCTCGACGCACGACGCGAACGGCGCGACGACCACCCGCACTTACGACGCGCTGAGCCGCGTCACGTCCGCGACCTCTTCGCGGGCTGGCGCCGCCACGGAGAGCGTCTCCTGGACGTACGACGCCGCCACGGCGGGCAACTACGCCGTGGGCCGCGTCACATCCATGAGCGACCCGACCGGCTCGACGCTCTACCGCTACGACCGCCGCGGGCTCTTAAAGTCGGAGGAGAAGACGATCGACGGCACCTCGTTCACGACGTCGTTCGCCCATGACCCGAGCGGCAACCGCGTCTCCCTCACCTATCCCTCCGGCCGCGTCGTCACCTACGGCTACGACTTCGCCGACCGCCCGGTTTCCGCCGCCGCCGGCGCGACGCCACTCGTGACCAGCGCGACGTACCTGCCGTTCGGACCGATGACGTCCCTGACCTACGGCAACGGCACCACGAAGACGATGACGTACGACGCCCGCTATCGCCCGACCGAGAACAAGCTCACCGGCCCGTCCGGAACGATCGCCGACTACCTCTATGCCACGGACGCTGCGGGGAACATCACCCGGATCCACGACGCGCTGAGCCCGCCCTACGACCGCGACTTCGGCTACGATGATCTGAACCGGCTGACCAGCGCCGCGACCGGCTCCTCGCTCTGGGGCAGCGGCGCCTACTCCTACGACGCCATGGGCAACCTGCTCTCCCTCACCCTCGGCACCTCGCGCTCGGCCACGTTCGCCTACGCCGGAACGACGCCGAAGCTGACGTCCGTCACCGAGGACGGCTCGGCGCGCGCCATCACCTACGACGCGGCCGGCAACGAGGCCGCATGCGGGCGGGACGACCTATCTCTATTCCAATCGCAATCACCTCGGCGAGGGAGAGGGGGTGACGTATCGCTACGATGGCCGCGGCGTCCGCACCATCACCAGCGATGCGAAGCTCGCTCTCGCGATCGATCCGAGCCAGGTGATCGGCAGCAACCCCTCGACCGGCACCGTGACCCTGACCGAGCCCGCCCCGGCAGGCGGCGCCACCGTGACGCTCGCCAGCGGCGATCCCACGCGCGTGACCGTGCCGGCCAGCATCACCATCGCCGCCGGCCAGACCACCGGCACCTTCACCGCGACCGGCTTCGCCGTCCCCGCCACAGCCTCGGTGCCGATCACGGCCACCTGGAGCGGCGTCACGGCGACCGTCACGCTCACTCTCACGCCCGGCGTATGGGACGTCGCCTCCCTCACCCTCGATCCGACGGACGTGCTCGCGACGCAAATGACTCCCGGGAAGCTGGCCGGACAGACGACGGCCACCCTCACGCTGAACGCTGCCGCGCCGCCCCCGGGCTTGGCGGTCGCGATCAGTTGTCCGGACGCGGAGTGTCCCGCCTCGTTGACCGTAGGAACGAACGCTACATCCGCCACGTTCACGGTCGTCGCCACGGCGCAGGCGCCGGTTCTCTGCCCGAACTTCCAGAATGCGGACTGTCCGAAGTCCTATCAGGTCAACGCGACGTTCGCCACGACGCACAGCGCAACGTTCACCGTGCATACGCTGGACGACGGGTCGTGGGAGACCGGCTTGGGCGACCTCGCCGCGTCGGGCGACGTTTTCCTGGCCACGCTGGCAGTGGCGCCCCAGCGCCTGAGGGGTGGCCGCCGCGCGACGGTGACCATCGAGCTGGCCGCCGATGCGCCGGCGGAAGGCGTCTCGATCGAGATGCTCTCCGGCAATCCGGCGGTGTTCGAGCTACCCCCGCGCGTGTTCATCCCTCACGGGGAGCGGTTGATCACGTTCGACGCCGCAACGGGCGAAGTCGAAGCCGAGACCACCGTCCGCATCACGGCCACCGCGAACGGCATCAGCCGTGAGACGACCGTCACCCTCGAGCCCCCCCGCCACCCGCTGACGCTCGCCTTCGGCGCGCAGTTCGTGGCCCCTCACACCAGCTCCGGCGAGATCCGCCGCTA
>DATEOX010000205.1:0-14864 GCA_035273585.1 Thermoanaerobaculia bacterium | reverse complement strand
CAGCGACGACGACAGCGAGGTGCTGAAGTTCACCGGCCACGAGCGCGACTACGCCGGCCTCGGCGATACGAACGACCTCGACTACATGCACGCGCGCTACTACGCGCCGACGATGGGGCGGTTTTTGTCGGTGGACCCGGTCTTTGCCCCCGAATGGCGCCAATCGCCCCAATTGGGGAACCGGTACGCGTACGTCGGCAACCGCCCGACCATCTACACGGATCCTTACGGCTTGCTGCCGCGGCCGCTGGAGTGGCTGAAAGCGCGGATTCAGTGGGTCCGCAAGCAGATGGTCGACCCGCAGGCCGATTGCGCTGAATGCATCCTTTACGGCGTCACGCCCGACGTGACGGTCACGGGGCGCGATCCGAATCCTTCCGCGCGCCCGGCTCCGTCGCTTTCATTCCGGATCGCCGATGCAGCGGGCGGGACCGACATCATGGCCGGCATCATGACCGGCAAGCCGCGACACATCGTAAACGGCGTGCGCAAGCAGACCGAGATCGCCGTCGCGCTGGTCGCCATGGGCGGCGGTGCCAAGCCGCTCACCACGGAGGTCTCCCGATGGGGTCGTGCTGGCCTGCAGGAAGGCGACTGGGTCATGCAAGGACGATCATCCTTCTGGAACTATCTCAAGAGCGGTAAATGGGACCCCGGTCCGTGGAACGAATTTGCCTCTCCGGCCTCGGGAGAGACGTATCAGGTCGCCGCATCGGCGCTGAAGTCGCCGATGGGTTTCGGCGTGGACGGCTTCGTGAAGGCGCTCCTCGGGCAGCGTTTGTATCTGCCGCTCTACTGACGGGTGATGGCGATGACTCGATGGATCGTCGGCCTGGTGGCCGCGGCGTTCGGCGGTTGGATCATGATCCTGAACTGGATCGTGTTCTGGAGAGCCTTCGTCCGCCGGGAGAAGACATCCTCGCTCATCCCATTCGTCGGCGCGGTGATCATGGCCGCCGCGTTCCTTCTGATCCCCGTGCCGTGGCTGCACTGGCTGGCATGGCTGCCGTTCCTCATCGACTGGGGAGCGGCGCCGGCCGTCGTCACGGCGATCATCAAATCGACGCGCGCACGGCGTGAGGAGAGGATGCGATGAGACGGCTCCTGTTCGCCGTGCTGTGTCTTGCCGCCGCCTCCGCGGGCGCCGCTCCGCGCCCCCGCCCCGACGCGGCGAACGTCTCCTGGACGACCGGCATCTATTCGTACGACGCCGCAGGCAACATCGTCTCCGTCGGCCCGAACAGCGAGGGGAACACCGACACCTACCGCTACGACGCCTTCGGCCGCCTGAAGGAATCGACCGCCTACACGCCGGCCGGGGCAAACGGGCAGACGTTCACCTACGACCCGTACGGCAACCTGACGGTGATCGCCACCGGCGCTTCGGCGCTCTGCATCCCGGCGAGTCCGGCCACGAACCGCATCAGCGGCTCGGCCACCGGCTGCGCCACGGTAGTGAGCGCTGGCTACGACACGGCCGGCAACCAGACCTCGGTCGTCGGCGGGGCGTCCTACGAGCACGACGCGCTGTCGATGATGACCACGCTGCGCAACGGCGCGCGCCTGGAGCGCTATCTCTACGACGCCGACGACCAACGCGTGGCCACGGTCTACACCGGCACGCCGCAGCGCTGGCGCTATACCCTGCGCGACCTCGACCAGCGCTTCGTCCGGGAGTACGAGGACCAGGTCAGCGGCGCGACGCATGCGTGGAGCTGGACGCGCGACTACCTCTACGCGAACGGCACGGCGCTGGCGACGGTGACGGCATCCGAGGTCCGCCTGCACTTCCATCCCGACCACCTCGGCACCCCGCGCCTGATCACCACGGACGACGGCAAGCTCCTCTCCCGCCGCACGCTCCTGCCATTCGGCGCGGAGGCGGCGGGCAGCGACGACGACGGCCAGGTGCTGAAGTTCACCGGCCACGAGCGCGACGACGCCGGCGCAGGCGACACGAACGACCTCGACTACATGCACGCGCGCTACTACGCGCCGGCGATGGGGCGGTTCCTATCGATGGACCCCATCATGCCGTCGCCTTCCCTGCCTCAGGTCTGGAACCGCTACTCGTATGTTCACAACAATCCGGTGGCGTATGTGGACCCGCACGGGCTTTGGGAGTGGCCGGGCTGGCTGCGGAGATTGTTCGGGCGCAATCAGTGTCCCGGATATTGCGAGACCATCACGGTCCGTCCCACTCCGGCGAGCAACGTCCTCTCCCCCCGGACACCCGGGTATGGACATAATTTCGTCTACGACTACGTCGTTTGGGCCCATCGGATCGGAGACCCGGTCAAGAAGAAGATCGATGATCTTCCATGCGGCTGGGTCAGGACGTGCAGCAGCGGCCGCTACAAGGTTTACGGCAGTCCGGTCATCGTCGGGCTGAGCGCCCCCTCTGTCCTCGCCACGGAGGCTGAAACGGTCCAGATATTTCGGGCCGTCGGTCAACGAGAGCTGCAATCGATCGTCCAGAACGGAACGTACGGCTCGGCCCCGAGCATGGGAGGCAAGTATTTCGCCCTCTCGCAGCAGGGAGCAGAGACATTCGCGAGCTCCAGCTTCAACGCCGGCCGGCAGATGACCGTGACGAGCACGACGATCCAGCGGTCGGTATTCAACCAGGGGTTCGTGTTCAACGATGCCGGTGCGGAGGCCGCGGGTGCTTCGATTCACTTCTCCGAGGAAGCGCTGCCGACGTTGTACGAGTCGATGTCGCCGATCAAGATCCATTGAGGGCGAGCCATGACTGAAGAAGAGTTCGCAGAGGTTTTCCAGCAGGCGTTGGAGAGAGCGGCCGGCAACGCGGAGCAGGCCCTGGGACGCGCCGTTCCCCGTCTGTTCGAGATCGAGCTGCATGGGTTGGCCCCCCGATCGCGACGGATGAGCAAGGAGGATGCGCTCCACGAGCTCTATCTCGGTCCCGATCGCTTCCATCGAATCATCGACGTGGCCGTTCGCCGTGTCGGCAAGGACGTGACCACCGTGTTCACGCGCGTCAGTGGCCACGAGCCCGGCTCGTGGGACGAAACGTGGAACCAACCGCCGGGCGCCGGACCGTTCAAGCAACTCATCGCCAGGGACGTCGAGGTGATTTGATGGTGATCCTCGCGTCTCTCGCCCTCGCCGCCCTGACCGCGCAACCGCAGGCGGCGAACGTCTCCTGGACCACCGGCGCCTACGCGTACGATGGCGCCGGCAACATCGTCTCCGTCGGCCCGAGCAGTGATGGGAACACCGACACCTATCGCTACGACGCGTTCGGCCGCGTCGCGCAGTCGACGGCCTACACCGCCACCGGGCCGAACGCGCAGACGTTCTCCTGCGACCCTTACGGCAACCTCACGGTGATCACCGCCGGCGCGGCGGCTGTCGGGAACTGCGGCACGACGGCCATCGCCGGATACGACCCCGCCGGCAACCAGGCGTCGGTGACCGGCGGCGCATCCTACGACACGATGCCCTCTCGATGATGACCACCCTGCGCAACGGCGCGCGGCTGGAGCGGTATCTCTACGATGCCAACGACGAGAGGGTGGCGACCGTCTACACCGGCACGCCGCAGCGCTGGCGGTACACGCTGCGCGATCTCGACCAGCAGTTCGTCCGCGAGTACGAGGATGCCATCAGCGGCGCGACACATGCCTGGAGCTGGACGCGCGATTACCTCGACGCGAACGGCAACACGCTGGCCACCGTCTCCGCATCCGGCGGCCGCGAGCACTTCCATCCGGACCACCTCGGCACGCCGCGCCTGATCACGACGGACGACGGCAAGCTCATCGCCCGCCGCACGCTCCTCCCGTATGGCGCCGAGGCCCCCGGAAGCGACGACGACGCCGAGGTGCTGAAGTTCACCGGCCACGAGCGCGACCACGCGCCGGGTGGCGACGCCAACGACCTCGATTACATGCACGCGCGCTTCGCCGGCAGCGCCATGCGGCCGCAGCGCTGGAACCGCTACGCGTACGTGACCGGCAATCCGATCAACGCCACCGACCCAACTGGCGCCATCCTCATCGTAAAGAACGGCAGCGCCACCATCGACGCCATCGCCGGCGAGGCCGTGTCGCGGGTCAGCGTCCGCACCGACAACACCCTCGACACGATCCAACTCACCACCGCCGATCTGGTGAACAACGAAGGAGCGCTGCTTCTCAACGAGATGGCCACGAGCGCCAACGTCTACACGTACGAGGAAGGGCAGGTCGTCGATACGGCAGCGGGGCCGGAGCCGGTCGACGGCGTGGCGAACCTCGACAACCAGCCGGTGAACTCGATCGGCCGGGCCAAGCCTGCCAACCAGTTCCCGCCGCCGGAGGTCGACGGCGCCGTCGTCGTCGATCCGACGCAGGTCTGGCGTGACAGCGCGACGAAGACGATGGTCGTACCGACCGCGGCCATCGCCTTCCATGAGCTGGCCGAGTCGTATACGAAGGTCGAGAAGAACATCCCCTGGGGACCATCAACGAAGGGCCCGGGAGCGCACGCGGACGCACGCGAGCGGGAACAGATCCTCATGCGTCAGCGGCCGGCTTGGACGCTGTTTCCCGCGGGCGAGTTGCTCACGCGCCAGCCATGACCGCGCGCCTCCTCCTCGTGCTGCTGCTGGCGGCGGCCTGCCGCCCGGCGCCGCCGCGATGCACCCCCGCCGACTTCACGGCCCTCGCCGGCGAGTACATGATCGATGACATCCGCCAGCCATTCGTCATCCGGCAGATGGCGGGCCGCGTCCTGACGCAGGAGGGCGACGGCTGGCCCACCGGCTTTCCCATCCTGTTCCAGGTCCACGGCCGCCGCGGGCTGTCGCGCTCTCTCGAAGTGCATCCGGACGGCACCTTCCAGGCGAACGACCTCGGCCCCGGCGAGTACTGCTTCAAAGTCGCCACCGCTCACACGCGCACCTACCTCGGACGGATCATCGTCGACCGCCGTGCTCCCGCGTCGCAGACGTTCGAGCTCCGTTTGAAATGGGGAGATTGACCGCATGCCCAGACACTTTCTCGCCGCCTCTCTCGCACTGCTGATGTTCGTCACGCCGGTGACCGCGCTCGCGGGAGAGATGCGCGCGCAACCGCAGGCCGCCAACGTCTCCTGGACGACCGGCACATACGCCTACGACGCGGCGGGCAACATCATCTCCGTCGGACCGAACAGCGACGGCAACACCGACACCTACCGCTACGACGCCTTCGGCCGCCTGAAGGAATCGACCGCGTACACGCCGGCCAGCGCGAACGGGCAGACGTTCACCTACGACCCGTACGGCAACCTGACGCTGATCACGACCGGCGCCGCGTCGCTGTGCGTCCCTTCCGAGCCGGCGACGAACCACATCGGCGGCCCGGCGCCCATCCCGAACTGTGCCACGACGATCGTCGCCGGCTACGACCGGGCGGGCAACCAGACGTCCGTCATCGGCGGCGCCGCCTACGAGTACGACGCGCTCTCGATGATGACCGCGCTGGCCGACGGCCCTCGCCTGGAGCGCTACCTCTACGACGCCGACGACCAGCGCGTGGCCACCGTCTACACCGGGACGCCGCAGCGCTGGCGCTACACGCTGCGCGACCTCGACCAGAAGTTCGTCCGCGAGTACGAGGACCAGGTCAGCGGGTCGAGCCACGCCTGGCACTGGACGCGCGACTATCTCTACGCCAACCAGGGCGCGCTGGCCACGGTCTCGGCATCCGAAGGCCGGCGCCATCTCCATCCCGACCACCTCGGGACGCCGCGGCTGATCACGACGGATGAGGGCAAGCTCGTCTCGCTTCGGACGCTCATGCCGTTCGGCGCCGAGGCGACCGGGAGCCTCGATGACGCGGCGGAGGTCCTGAAGTTCACGGGTCACGAGCGCGACTACGCGGCGGCGGGCGGCGGGAATGACCTCGACTACATGCACGCGCGCTACTACGCGCCGCGGGCGGGGCGCTTCCTTTCCATCGATCCGACGTGGAGCAGCGCCGACGCCGCCCGTCCGCAGACGTGGAACCGTTACGCATACGTCATGAACAACCCGGTGCGGAACGTCGATCCGGACGGCCGCTGTCCGGACGGCTGCCTGCTCGAGGCGCTGGCCGTTCCGCTCAGCGGATTCGTCGTCTTCGGCTTCTCCGCCGTCTGGCTGATCTCGCGCGCCTCGCTGTCCGGCCTCTCGCTCCAGCGGTCGCGGCCCGGGCCGGTGGTCGTGCCGCCGGCGGCCATGTCCGACAGCCGCAGCAACTTCCCACCGTATCCGACCACGGATCCGACGCAGCCGCCGGCCGAGGGATGGGAGTGGCGCGGTCCCGATGCTCCGGGCGGTGAGCGCGGCGGGTGGGTCGATCCGGCGACGGGCGAGAGCCTGCATCCCAACCTGGACCATGCCGAGCCGATCGGTCCGCACTGGGACTACAACGACGGCAAGCAGGGCCACTGGCGTCTCTATCCCGACGGCCGCGTCGAACCGAAGAACCCGGAGAAGCCGCAGAAGCCGAAGGCGCAACAGAAGCCCGAGCAACCGAAGGACCCGGACACGCCGAAGCCGACGCCGGCCAACGAGCTGCAGCAGCCGAAGCCGGTCGATCCGAATAAGCACCCAGGCCGTCCATGAACGAAGGAGTCGTCATCGCCGACGCCGCCGCGGCGGCCGCATTCGCGCGCGAGATGCTCGCCGGAGGAGGTTCGCTCTCGCGCCTGCTCCTGCCGTTGGCAACCGAGGGGGCGGAGTGGCGCACGCTCCTGCGCGACGGCGCCGGGGTGGCGGATTTCGAATCGGGAGGCCACTACCCCGGGAGGCGCATCGGATACGTCGAGGAGGTGGTCAGCGATAACGCGCGCCTGGCGGCGCTCGTAGCGCGCTACCTCACGACGAACGACGATGCATTCGCGCTCTTCGAGGACCCTCTGGCCCGCCCGTCCGACCCGTTCGTGTCGCGCCTGCGGTCGACGGTCGTGCCATACGAGGATTCGGTCCTGCTCGCGGTGAGGCCGCCCGCGGATGTGGACGCCGTGCTGCTGGCCATCCGGGAGGCGAAGCGGGTGCCCTCGTTCACCGGCGTGCTCGGCGTCGGCGACCCGTTCCGCCCGGGCGGCATGGAACGGATCGCCGAAATGGCCAAGATCCTCGTGCTGGGCGCGTACGACGGCGAGAGCTACATCCTCACTGTCGTTCGATCGTGATGTTCCCGTTGGCGTTCACCAGCTCCAGGCGGCAGCCGCCGCCGTTGATCGTCCCCACCAGCGTCTCGTCGCCCACCGTCGTGGTCGTGATCGGCAGGGCGGTCGTGATGTTCCCGAAGCTCGTCCGGGCGTTCACGTTGTAGCCGCCGTTGCCGGGCAAACCGATCTTGATCGACGAGAAGCTCGTCCGGACCAGGATGTCGCGGCAGGAGGAGGCGCGGAGCCCCGTCACCGACACGGCACCGTTCTGATTGCGCACGTCGATCGCACCGTTCACGTCCGTGAGGAACACCGAGCCGAAGCTCGTCTGTACCTTCGCGCCGCCGTCGACGTCGTTCAGCGTGACGCTGCC
Organism: Thermoanaerobaculia bacterium; assembly: GCA_035273585.1. Classification (GTDB taxonomy): domain Bacteria; phylum Acidobacteriota; class Thermoanaerobaculia; order Gp7-AA8; family Gp7-AA8; genus JAFAVZ01. The sequence goes on along the minus strand of DATEOX010000205.1, from coordinate 7,348 downwards.
GTTCGCGTTGTCCACGTCCGCCGAGCCGCGGATGCGCTCCGCGCGGACCAGGCCGAAGCGGGTGTCGATGTTCACCCCGCCCTGCACGTCGACCGCGACCACGTTGCCGTTCGAGTTCGTCAGGCGGGCCGGGCCGGCGATGTTGCGCGCGTCGATGCCGCCGAAGGTCGTGGAGATCGTCGCCGGCCCGCGGATCACCGCCGCGGTCACGGCGGCGTTCTGCCCGGTGATCGTCAGCTCGCCGCTGATGTCCGCCGCGCGGATGTTGGCGAACGAGCCCTTGAGCGCCGTCCGAGAGCCGATGTTCGTCGCCTCGATCTTCCCGTTCGCGTTCGTCACGTCCAGCGTCCCGCGCACCCGGTCGGCCACCACGGAGGCGAACGAGTTGTCCACCTTCGCCGGGCCGCCGACGTTGCGCAGCTCGACGTTGCCGTTCGCGTTGCGGATGGAGACCGAGCGCGAGGCGTCCGACACGGCGATCGAGCCGAAGCGGCTGGCCACGTCCAGCGCGCCGCCGATCTGCGTCGCCCGGATGTTCCCGTTCGCGTTGCGGATCGTCGTATCGCCGTCGCTGTCCGCCACCTCGATCGTGCCGAAGGCGTTCTCGATGTGCTGCGCCCCCTTGAGGTCCTGAGCCCGGATCGAGCCCTGCGCGTTGTTGATGTCGGACGGCGTGCGCAGCCCCGTCACCTCCACGTTGCCGAAGCGGTTGCGCAGCACGACGGGCGCGGTCGTCGGCACCTCGACCTCGTAGTCGATCGAGTACGACACCCGCGAGCTGCGGATCGTGACCTCGGGGAACTCCGTCCGGATGACGATCCCGCCGCTGCCTTCCGTGGCGATGACCTGGATCTGCTGGCCGAGGCGGCTGTCGGAGGAGCGGATCTGGGCCCGGAACTCGACCTGCGAGCCAGGGTGCGTCGTCAGCTTCACGTCGCCGAATTTGTTGTCGATCGTCACCTTCCCGCCGCGGAAGGTCATGGTCTTCGTGATGGTGCGGTCGTAGCGCTCCTCGCCCCGCGCCGTTGCGGCGAGCGCGAGCAGCGCGACGGCCATGAGGGTCTTACTGGTTCGATGCATGGGCGTCCTCTCTCAATACGTCCTTCAGCGTCGACTGCTTCTCCGAGTAGAGCGTGAGGAGCTGGCGGCGCAGGTGTGCGTTCTGGCGGTTCGTTTTGATGTTCGTCTCGCACTCGGCGATGGCTTCGTCGAGCAGCATGAGCTTCTCTTTGTAGCTGACCATGATGGGCGTCGCGGCCTGCTCGACCTTCGGGTCGGCCAGCCGCTCGAGATCGGCGATGGCCTGTTCGTAGGCCTGCTGCGCGTCCTCGGCTGCCTCGACTTTCGAGGCCTTGATGATCACCGCGTTGAAGTCGCGCTCTTTGTCATACGAGCGCCAGATGAAGCCGCCGAGGCCGGCGGTGAGGAGGAGGGCCGCGGCGATCTGCCAGAGGCGGCCGCGGGTGGACCCGCCGCGCTCCGCGCGCAGGGCGCGGTCGATGCGCGGCCAGAGCATGTCGTTCTCCCACGTCGTGTGGAGAGAACGTGCGGTGGCGGAGAGGTCGTTCCATTCGGCGAGCGTCTGCGCGCAGGACGGGCAGCTCTCCGCGTGGCGGGCGGCGGTCTCGAGGGAGAACCGGTCGCCTTCGAGGAGGAGGTCGTCGAGTTGATTGCAGGTGATGTTCATTTCAGGTTCTTCCACTGCTCTTGCAGTTGTTTCTTGGTGGCGAAGAGGATCCACTTGGAGTTCCCCTCGCTGATGCCGAGGATGCGTCCGATCTCGGCGTGGCTGAGCCCTTCGATCTCGAAGAGGGTGAAGACGGTGCGGCGCTGCTCCGGAAGGGCACCGAGGAGCTTGCGCAGCGTGATGCGTTTCGCGTCGTCGACGGACGGCGCCGAGCGCTCGAAGCCGGCCATGTCGTCGATGGGCGCCTCGTCGGGGCGCCGCTTGCGCTTGCGCAGCAGGTCGTAACAGGTGTTGACGAGAATGCGGTAGATCCAGGTCGAGAAGGACGCCTCGCCGCTGTAGGTCGCCGCCGCCCGGTGCACTTTCAGAAACGTCTCCTGCACCGCATCCTCGGCGTCGGAGATGTTGCCCAGGTGGTTGTACGCGATCGACTTCATCCGCTCGCCGTACGTGCGGTAGATGCGCTCGAAGACGCCCGACTCGCCGGCCGCGCAGGCCGCCGCGAGCCGGAGGTCGTCATCACTTTTCGCTGCGTTCGTCGTTGTGAGCACAGGAGTTAACAAGGATACGGCGGCGGCTGCTGGGGACATGGTCTCGGGCTGATAGACGCGCGTGATCCCGGAAGGTTAGAGAGGAATGATGAAGGATGAATGATGAATGATGAACGTCCCGACCACCCGGACGGTCATCATTCATCATTCATCCTTCATCATTCCAGATCGTCGATCGAGCGCGGCCAGTCGCTTTTCAGCAGGCGCGATAAGGCCCGATCCGCCAACAGCCTCCCTCCCGTCTGGCAGCGGGCGCAGTAGTTCGTCTCGTTGTCGGCGTAGACGATGTGCTGCACGGGGGCGCCGCAGGCCGGGCAGGGCTTGCCGAAGCGGCCGTGCACGGCCATCCCCTCGCGGAAGGCCGTCACCTTCTCCGGGAAGCCGTCGCCCGCCTCCTCGCGCAGGCGGTCCGTCCAGATCGTCAGCGTGTCGCGCACGGCGTGGTAGAGGCGGGCGAGCTCTTCGTCGTCGAGGTTCGTCGTGAGTTGGACGGGGGAGAGGCGGGCGGCATGAAGGATCTCGTCCGAGTACGAGTTGCCGATGCCGCTGAAGACGCGCGGATCGGTGAGCGTCCGCTTGACCGTGTGCCGCTCGCGGGTGAGCGCCTCGCGGAACTGCTCCAGCGTCATCTCCAGCGGCTCGATGCCGCCCGGGTCGTGCGCCCGCAGCGCCTCCTCGCCGCGCTCGAGGTGAATCGATGCCCGCCGCTTCGAGCCTGCCTCGGTCAGGACCAGCGTCCCGTCCGGAAAGTCGAGCGCGGCGAGGCCGATCTTCCCCGGCACCTTCGCGTTCGGCGGGAGCCAGCGGAAGCGGCCGGCGATCATCAGGTGGATGACGATGAAGAGCTCGTCCTCCAGCTCGATCACGATCCGCTTGCCGATTCGGCGCAGCCCGAGGACCCGCTTTCCGGCCAGGTCGGAGGGAGAAGGATTGACGGAACGGAGGACAAATGGGCTGGCAAGCCTCATCTTGAGGAGAGGGAGTCCGGTCAAGCGCTTCTGGAGCGCCTCCACGTAAACGGTGACGTCGGGAAGTTCCGGCAAGAAGGCCCTCCAACCAGATACTACCGGACCCGGATCGCGAGGCAGCGGATGACGACGGCGTCGCTTCACCTTTGTGAGGTGTTGGAAGAGGAGTTCGAAGCGCTTCACGGCGAGCTGACGTACGAGCGGACCTGGCTCGTCGCGCCGGCGGAGATCAAGGACGCGCCGAAGCTCCGCGCCCGGCTGGCCGAGCTCCTCCCGGAGCGCTTCCGCGACGTCCCCGAGGATGCCGAGACGCTGACGCTCGCCCTCAACGCGCTGCTCACCGAACTGAGCGGCCAGAAGCGGACGCTCCTCCAGTGGCCGCAGCTCCGGGCCGCGGTCGGGCCGCGCGCGGCGATCCTGGAACGCGGCTTCGAGCAGTTGGAGGACCAGGGGCGGCTGCACATCAACCGCGTCTTCCTCGACCGGGTCTGCGACGGCCTGCTGGAGAACGTCCACGAGGTGCGGCTGCGCAAGGTGTACGACGCGCTGCACGAGGAGGAGGTCAGCGCGCTCTGCCTCTCCGGCGGCGGCATCCGCAGCGCGACCTTCGGTCTCGGCGTGCTGCAGGGGCTCGCGCGGCACCGCGTCCTCGACAAGTTCCACTACCTCAGCACCGTCTCCGGCGGCGGCTACATCGGCGCCTGGTTCTCATCCTGGATCCGCCGCCATCAGGAAGGGGTGCGCGGCGTCGCCGACGACCTCCATCCCGGGCCCCGCTCGAAGGAGCAGGCCGAGGAGAAGCCGGTGCAGCATCTGCGCGAGTACAGCAACTACCTCACGCCGCGCCTCGGGCTGCTCTCGGCGGACACGTGGACGGTGGTGGCCATCTACCTGCGCAACCTCCTTCTCAACTGGCTCGTCCTCTTCCCGCTGCTGGTGATGCTCATCGTCCTGCCGTGGCTGCTCAATGCCATCATCCTCATCGAGCCGCTGCCGATGCTCTGGAAGGCGGAGTGGGTGTGCCTCGCCGCGTTCCTCGTCTCCCTCGGCTACCTCGGCTTCCACCGGCCGCTGACGCGCGAGCGGCTGCGCGGCGGCCCGCGCGAGACGACGAGGTTCCTCGCCTTCTTCCTCTTTCCGCTGATCGTTTCCGCCGGCTCGGCCCTGGCCGGGTGGGCCTGGTACACGCGGGACAGGGGAGAGATGACCACCGCGTCGTTCTTCGAGTCGGGGCCGATGCGCGCGTTCATGCTCGCAGTGGTGGCCGTGCCGCTCGTCTCGTGGGCCATCCACTGGACCTGCTTCCTGATGACCGACCCTCACGAGCGCACCGACCCGCGCGACCGGGCCGCACGCACGATCATCAAGCGCGCGCTGGCCGAGCTGTTCGCCGCGGTCGCGAGCGGCAGCATCATGGCCGCGCTGATGGCCGGCTTCGCCCTCACCGTCTTCCGCCATCCCACCGCGGCGATCCCTTACCACTCCGAGCTCTACGTCTGCTTCGGCGTGCCGCTGATGCTCCTCGCGCTCTTCGTCCAAGGGGCCATCTTCATCGGCGGCTCGAGCCGGGTGAACGAGGACTACGACCGCGAGTGGTGGTCGCGCGCCGGCGCCTGGGTGCTGATCGCAGCCGTGGTCTGGATCGTCGTCACCGGCGTGTCGATCTTCGGGCCGGTGCTCATCTTCAAGTCGCCTTCGCTGCTGTCGTCGATCGGCGGCGCGTCCGGCCTGATCGCGCTCCTCGCCGGGAAGAGCGCGAAGACGCCGGCCACGCGCAAGGACAAGGAGCAGGCCGGGCCGGTAGCGAGGCTGACGAACATCGCGCTCGGGCTCACCGCGCCGGTGTTCGCCCTCTTCCTCCTCGCCCTCCTCTCCCTCGGCCTGACCTGGACCGTGAACGCCACGCTCCCGCTCCTGCACGACAAAGTCCGCGGCGCGGCGTTCACCGCGTGGTTCCTGATGGAGAACGCGCTGCGCCAGGCCTTCGACCCGAGCGTGGCCTCCGTCATGTCCCAGGTGCTGCCCGTGGGGGGCGGAAGCGCCGTGCCGTGGTCGGTATCCGGCCTGGACAGCGCGCCGGCCGCTCATCTGGCCGTCATCCACGGTCTGCGGCCGATGGTCGTCGTCACCATCCTCCTCATCATGCTCGCCATCGAGTTCCTCGTGCCGCTGCTCATCGACGTCAACAAGTTCTCCATGCACTCGATGTATCGCAACCGGCTGATCCGCGCCTACCTCGGCGCCTCGCGCTACCGCCGCGCGCCGAACCCGTTCACCGGCTTCGACCCGCAGGACAACCTGCTGATGGATTCCCTCCGGCCGGAGCTCTTCTTCAGCAACACCGCCTTCCGCAACGTGAAGACGTTCGTCGATGACCTGCGCGCGCCGCAGCGCTGCGCGGCCGGCGTGCGCCGCGACGTGGCGGAGTTCCTCGTGGCCCACCTCTCCGCGCAGACGAAGAAGCTCCTCCGGCGCGACGGGGCGGCGGACGACATCGTCCTGCCGCTCTTCCTCGACCTGAACCGCATCATGGCCGAGTACGACCTCGGCCACCTCGATGCCGAGCCGGTGCCCGTCCCGCGCAAGACGCTGGAGCGGGTGAAGGCCTTCACCCAGGAGGTGCTGGGGATGGACCAGGTCGCGCGCCGCGATCCGACGCGCGTCCGGCGCAACCGGCGCGTCCTGGAAAAGGCCTTCGCCGACTGCATCTACCCGTTCGACATGCCCCGCGTGAACCGCTGCGACGTGGCCGACGCCGCGGCCATCGTGCGTGCCATCGATACGCCGGGCCACGCCCTCTCGGACAAGCCGTCGCTCAGCCGCGACGAGATCCTGCACCGCATCGCGGACGAGCTGACCGCTGCCGAGCGGACCACGCTAGGCGATGCGAACGGCCACGCGCCGCACGTGCGCGACCGCGTGGCGGACTGCATCGTGGCCGCGCTCAACCGCGTCATCGAGACGGTGGACCTCAACGACCGCACGCGCACCGGCCAACTCGATCAGCAGGCCATCCGCAAGAACCGGCTGCGGGTCGACGCCATCTTCGACGGCGCGCTCTGTCCCATCACCCTCCCCAGGCCGCTGCACGTGGTGAACGCCGCGCTGAACCTCGTCGGCGGCGAGAACCTGGCCTGGCAGGAGCGGAAGGCCGAGCCGTTCACCATCACGCCGCTGCACTGCGGCAGCCGCCTCATCGGCTATCGCGACACGCGCGAGTACGGCGGCGCGGACGGCGTCTCCCTCGGCACCGCGGTGACCATCAGCGGTGCGGCGGCCAGCCCGAACATGGGCTACCACTCCTCGCCGGCCATGGCCTTCATCATGACCCTGTTCAACGTCCGCCTCGGCTGGTGGCTGGGCAACCCGGGACCGGCGGGGCAGAAGTCGTACCGCGACCCGAGCCCGCGGCATTCGCTCTGGCCGATGTTCGCCGAGGCCGCGGGGGCGACGAACGACCGGGCGGATTACGTCTACCTCTCGGACGGCGGCCACTTCGAGAACCTCGGCCTGTACGAGATGGTGCTCCGCCGCTGCCACTGGATCGTCCTGAGCGACGCCGGCTGCGATCCGAACTACGCCTTCGACGACCTCGGCAACGCCATCCGGAAGATCCGCACGGACCTCGGCATCGAGATCGAGATCCGGCGGATGTTCATCTATCCGCGCGCCGAGGAGAAGATGGGGAAGTATTGCGCGGTGGGACGCATCCGCTACGACACGGTCGATCCGGGGAAGCCCGACGGGGTGCTCATCTACCTCAAGCCGGCCGTGTACGGCGGCGAGCCGAAGGACGTCTTCAACTACTCGAAGCAGAGCGCGGCGTTTCCGCACGAGACGACGGCCGACCAGTTCTTCTCGGAGTCGCAGTTCGAGAGCTACCGGATGCTTGGCAGCCACGCCATCGATCAGATCCTCGGCACGGTGGACGCGCCGGCGGCGCGGCTGGAGGAGATGGCCAACCGTGCTGTGCAGTACGCGGACATGACGACGAGCGTGCAGACGGAGACGCGAGACGTGCTCAGGCGTTTCCTGGCCATACCGTAGAGCCCGCCGGGAAGAAGTAGGCACGCCGGTAGCTTTATTGGACTACATGCGAACAGCATATGCGTTTTTCAGCGGGCTCGTCCTCGGGGCGGTCG
>DATEOX010000204.1:0-5014 GCA_035273585.1 Thermoanaerobaculia bacterium | reverse complement strand
GCACTGGGTGGCGAAGATCCCCGATCCCGACATGCGCGCCCGCGCGGTGGCGAGCACGGAGCTGACGGCGTACGACTGGCGCTCCGAGGACTCGCGCATCACTCTCCAGCGCCTCGACGCCGTGATCGACTTCTTCGGCCGGACGGAGAAGCAGTACAACCTGGCCCGCATCTACTTCCTCCGCGCCCGCACCGCGTGCGCCGCCGGCCGCGCCGCGCAATGCGAATCGGATTTGAAGCAGGGCTTGGCGGAGGCCTCGGACGAGCTGAGCGAGCTGTCGGACCCGGTCCTCTTCGGCACGTATCTCACCACGATACGCGGGGCGACGGACGGCATGGCCTCGCTGCTGCTCGAGCGCGATGAGGCGCGCGCGGCCTTGCCATACATCGACTGCAAGCGCCTCTTCTTCTCCGCTGTCGATGCGCGCCCCGTCGCGTGCGCCGCCTCGCTCACGCCGCTCATCGTCGCGGTGCAGCGGCGACTGCCGCGCGACGGCGCGCTGCTGGAGCTCGCCGTCGTCGACGGCCAACTGCTCTCCTGGATCGTGACGCCGCAGAGGCTGCGCTTCGATGCCGCCCCGCTCGCCGCGCGCGCCGCGCTGCTCGACCGGATCATGAAGGACCTCGGCGATGTGCGGTCGCTGGTGATCGTGGGCGATCCGGCGCTGGCAGACATCACTTTCCCCTCGCTGCGCCACCCGGTCACGGGGCACTTCCTCACCGAGGACGTCCGCCTTTCATTCGAGCCGAGCGCGGCGACGTTCGCCTACTCGCCGCGCTTCGCCGCGCCGCGCGGACAGACGCTCGTCGTCTGCAATGCGGCGTACGATCGGAAGGCGGTGCCGGGGTTGGCCGCGCTGCCGAAGGCGAGCGAGGAAGCGCAGCAGGTCGCAGGTGCGTATCGCTCGGCCGAGCTCCTGACTGGCGCCGACGCGACGCCGGAGCGGTTCCTCTCCGAGGCCGGCGATGCGGCGATCGTCCACTACGTCGGGCATGCGATCTCGCCGCGCGACACGCCGCTGCTCGCCGCGCTCGTGCTCGCCCCCGCCGGCCGCGATCCCGGCCTCCTCTTCTCCCGCGAGATCGCCCGCACGAAGTTCCGCCGCACCTCTCTCGTCGTCCTTTCCGCGTGCAGCACCGCTGCCGCCGCCCGCAACGAGGAAGCGGGCGTGACGAACCTGGCCCGCGCTTTTCTCGCCGCCGGCGTTCCCGGTGTCATCGCCAGCACCACGCCGGTCGATGACGCGTCGGCCCCCGAGATGTTCCGCCTTCTGCATGGCCTGCTGGCCCGCGGCGTTGCCCCGGCCGAGGCGCTGCAGAAGGCGCAGACCGAGATGATCCGCCGAGGAGCGCCACCTGTGGCGTGGAGCGGTTTCCAATACCTCGGCAGTATCTAGGAGGCACTCATGTCCTTCCTTCCGACCCTGACGTTCACCGGCATCGACCTGCTCACCATCGATAACGCGGCGCGGATGGTGTACGCCCTTCTCCCCGACGGCTCGAACAACCGCATCGCGCGCAACGTCGACGACGCCGGCAGGCCGGTCATCATCCCGGAGCACCTGGCCTATGTCCGCTTCGAGCTGGACGATCTCGATCCGGCGCTCGCGGCCGAGCAGCGCAAGCCGGACATCATCTTCCAGGCCCGGGGGAAGACGTACGGCGTCTGTTTCCTGCGCCACGAGAGCGTCGACGTGGAGGGGCCGTTCGAGACGGACGGCGTCACGTTCGAGAGCTCGCTGGCCACGCCGTCGCCGCAGCCGTCGTCGGCCGACCGGCTGACGTTCAACGACTACGTGGTCGAGTTCGCCGCCGCCTGCCCGGACTGCACGCCGGTGGACCGGCGCTACACCGACCCGGCCAGCGACGAGGCGCAGACACGTCTGGCGGCGATCGTCCGCCTCACGCGGGGCCACTTCGCGGCCAGCCACGTCAACGCCTCGCACGTCTGGACGTTCGATCACGACGCGCGCCGGCAGCCGTTCCACCGGCTGGCCCAGGAGGTCCCGGTCACGTTTCAGTCGCGGGAGAACCGGTTCTCGCTGCGCTTCGCGTCGCTCCGGCCGCTGGGCGATCCGGCGGCGAGCGTGCTGCATTTCGCCCGGCAGGAGGGGCAGCTCGACGTGCGCGTCGGCAACGCGCCGCTGCCGGCCATCCTGCTGCAGACGGAGTGCATCGAGGAGAACGTCGACTACCACTTCGAGCTCTACTATGACCTCTATCCGCAGCGGCGGGAGATGCCGCGCATCCCGCGGAAGCGGATCGTGGGGAAGGAGCCGCACGCGTCGAACTGTCCGCTCGTGCGTGGGCAGCTCGCCGATCCGCCGTCGCTCGCCGCCGCCTTCGGCACGCGCTCCGCGATCGGCGCCGCCTCGACGCCGACGCTCTCCGCCTCCCGCACGTTCGCCATCCACCTCGGCGTGGGAGGGATCGACCCGCTGGCGGACCTCGATGCCTGGCGCGACGTGACCGCGATGTACGACCATCAGGTGATCCTGCCGAACAGCGCCTGCACGACGGGTGCGCTGCGGCGGGCCATCGACGACGCCGGCACCTGGCTGCGCGACGGCGGCCTGCTCTTCGTCACCTTCTCCGGCCACGCGGCGATCTATCCGCGGCTCTACGACCGGATGCTCAACGCCGACGAGCTGCGCGCGCTCTGGAGCAACTTCAACGCCGGCGTGCGCATTGTCTTCCTCTCCGATAGCTGCCACTCCGGCGCCGCGGTGTCGACGGGCGGCGTCGCCGCCGACGTGCTCCTTCTCGCCGCCTGCGACGGCAACGGCGTGGCGTACGAGGGAGCCGCGCGCGACGAGGCCTCGTTCTTCACGGCCATGATGAAGCGGGCCATCGACGAGTCCCCCGGCGCCACGCTCCGCTCCCAATTCGAGCGGGCCGCCGCGCTCCTGCGCGAGATCATGCGCGAGCTGCCGGTGCGCCAGACGCCGAAGTGGACGGTGGTGAGCGGGGACGAGGTGGGCTTCGACCGGCTGGTGATGTTCTAGCCGGCACGGCCGGCTGCGTTTGTTGGCCAAGCCTCGGCTACCGTCATGGCCTGAATGGATCTTCTGTCTAGGCGCGGGGGAGATCGGGCAGCGGCGTCAGCCCCGCCTCCGTCTTGCGCCGGTCCTTGGCGCGGTAGAGGCGCTTGTCCGCGGCGGCGACGAGGGCGGCGATGTCGCGCGCGGCGTCGGTGGCGCTGGTGATGCCGATGGAGGCCGTGGCCCGGAGGACGGCGCTGGGGGTGTTCCAGCGCAGGTCGGCCACGCTCTCGTGCAAGCGGCCGGCGATGCGGCGGGCCTCGTCCTCGTCGGTGTCGGGGAGGAGGAGGACGAACTCGTCGCCGCCGTAGCGGGCGATGAGGTCGCCGTAGCGGGTGTCCTTCTTCAGGCAGCCGGCCACGTCGGCCAGGATGCGGTCACCCATCAGATGGCCGTAGGTGTCGTTGACGCGCTTGAAGTCGTCGAGGTCGAAGAGGACGACGCTCAGCTTGCGGCCGGCGGCGAGGATCTCGTCCGCGGCGCGGAAGAGCGCCCGCCGGTTGGCGATGCCGGTCAGCTCGTCGGTGTAGGCGAGGCGCTCCAGCTCTTCATTCTCCACGTGCAGCCGGCGCTCGAGCTCCAGCCGGCGCGCGGCGGAGCGGAGCTTGGCCACGATCTCCGACTCCGGGGTGGTCTTGGTCAGGAAGTCGTCGCAGCCGCTGTTGAGCGCCCGCAGCTTCGTCTCGAAGCCGTCGTGCGCGGTGAGGAGGATGGTGTAGATGCCGGTCGCCTCCTGCTGGATCTTCTGCACGGTCTCGATGCCGTCCATGAGGGGCATGGCCAGGTCGACCAGGAGGATGTCGATCTCCGGGTCGCGGCGGATGGCATCGACGGCCGACATGCCGTCGAACGCCACCGCCACGTCGAAGCCGGCCCGGCCGAGGATCAGCTCGAGGTATCTGAGGTACGCGTGGTCGTCATCGACGGCCAGAATGCGTACCTTCGGGCCCTGCGCGCTCCCGTCGTCCGATCGTCTGCGGCTGGGCTTTTCCGTGTCGGCCATGGTGTCCGCCGCTCCCATCAGCAATCGTGGTGCCGGAAGGGAGGGCGGGCGTGACGGGGGTCACACCGGCCACGGGCCGGTGCGTTGATTGGCATGGCCCGTCCGGACGTGAGGCTCCTCCGTGGCCGGCCTCACTGGGCCGGCACGAAGGCTTAGAATACGGACATGTCGTATGAGGGCATCATCACGGTCGAGCCGGGAAAGCGCGGCGGCCAGCCGTGTGTTCGGGGCATGCGCATCACGGTCTACGATGTCCTGTCCTATCTCGCGTCCGGAATGAGCGAAACGGAGATCCTGGCGGACTTTCCGTATCTCACGCGCGAAGACATCCTGGCGTGTCTCAGCTACGCCGCGGAGCGCGAACACCGCACGCTGGTAGCGAACGAGTGAAGTTGCTGTTCGACCACCATCTTTCCCCGACACTGGTCGGGCGTCTTGCGGATCTGTTCCCGGATTCGGATCACGTCTGGAATCTGAGTCTTCACGATGCCCCGGATAAGACCGTTTGGATGTATGCGAAGGAGCATGCCTTCACGATCGTGTCGAAGGACGCTGACTTCTCCGAAATCTCCATGGAGCTCGGATATCCACCGAAGTTGATCTGGCTGCAGATCGAGAACCTTACGACCGGCGAGATCGAAGACCTGATCCGTTCCAGGTATGCGCAGATCGCCGCGTTACCCGCGGCGACGGATCGCGCGATTCTCGTTCTCTTCGAGCGACCGGCGCGCTAGTGCCGGCCTCACTGGGCCGGCACGTATGTCGGGTCCTGCGTGTCGTTGTCGATGACCGAGCCGTACGACGTCACCCTCCCGCTTCCTCCAATTACCTCCACCGAGACGCGGGCGTTGTAGGTGTCCGTGCCGGGGCCGAGCATCGAGGCGATGAGGCTGGTGAACTGGACGAACGCGTTCGGGGCGAGGTCGGTTTCCAGGATCGGGGAGACCTTCGAGTCGGGCAACGTCAGGGTC